>NZ_VPAW01000009.1:0-157140 GCF_013419055.1 Acinetobacter sp. YH12108
ACTTTCAACTTTTGCCACTGTTGATCTGTCAGCATGGTACGAGGCATAGCGAATAGTAAAATTGGGTTTGGCGATTTGATTTTACTACTTCGCTATTTTTTTAAGCTAAAAGTGTCAACACACCCTATGCAAAACAGACACAACTGCCTTAAAAGAACTCAGTCGTTTTTTGTTTCACTTCGCTTGGGATTCTTGAAGGCTCACCTTCACTCATATAAGAGAATAATGCAGTCGTCGCCAACAGGCTGAGTACGGTAAAAATGATCACCAGCCAGGCCACAATCTTTTCCCAGACGGGGCTTGTACGTATCGGACCATACTGATTGCTACCTCTTGTTCCTGGAAAAAGTACGATATAAATCCAGACCAACAGATTGATCAAAGGCACGAAGAATAGCAGCATCCACCAGCCACTGCGGTCCAGATCGTGTAAGCGCCGTACCGTAATCACAATACCGAAATACAGGTAGACCAGCATGATCGCCAAGGCAAACAGGCTGGATAAGCCATGCAGGGAAACTTGCCAGTTTGAATCTACCGATAGGCTGGCAATGTTCACAATATCAATACTTAAACCTAGCGCAATACTGCTGCATAAGAAAATAAACTGTAAAAATGCAGACCAGGCAATAAAACTCAAACGTCCAAATCGGCCCTTGATCGATAAGGGATGATCAGCTGCAGGAAAAGGAGGAGGGAAATAGGAAGGGTCAGTTGAATTCATGGGCAAGATCCTAAGCCTGTATAAAATACAGCGAGAGTGGGCGACTCATTTTATTTGACGATAGCAATATCTGGCTGACTTTGGCCATAGCTGAGCATTATCCGAAGTTATTCTGATTGAATTTGAATAAATAATCTACGACGAAAGCATGATTGTCGGATTTGAAATATGCAGTACATACTGCCATTATGCATAAAAAACAATCAACAAAATGCCATCAAGCTCTCGTGATGAGATAGAACAAGATCAAGGAAGCGAACAATGAAAGAAATCTATCCAGTACCAGCAGAATTTAAGAAAACCGCACGTACCACTGATATAGAGTATTTTGAGCGTTATCAGCAATCCATTGAACAACCAGATCAGTTCTGGGCTGAACAGGCACAGCGCCTGGACTGGATCAAACCTTTTACCCAGGTTAAAAATACCAGTTTTGATAAAGACAATTTTAAAATTGAATGGTTTGCAGATGGCCAGCTCAATGTCAGTGCCAACTGTCTGGATCGCCATCTTAAGGAACATCCTTATAAACCGGCGATTATCTGGGAAGGGGATCATCCGTCCCGTCACAAGATTATTTCTTTTCATGAGCTTTATGATGAAACTTGCCGTTTCGCCAATGTTCTGAAAAAAAACGGGATTAAAAAAGGCGACCGGGTGGTGCTGTATATGCCAATGGTCTCGGAAGCCGCAATTGCCATGCTGGCCTGTGCCCGGATTGGTGCAGTGCATTGTGTGGTGTTTGGTGGTTTCTCACCTGATTCTCTGGCCAGCCGGATTGAGGACAGTCAGGCCAAAATGGTGATTACTGCAGATTCGGGCATGCGTGGTGGCAAAGCTATTCCACTGAAAGCCAATGTGGATGAAGCCCTGAAAGTCGCCGGTACCGAATCGGTTGAACATGTCATCGTTGTACATCGCACCGGCAATCCGGTAGAAATGCAACAGGGGCGTGATCTCTGGTATCACATGGAAATTATGACCGTCAATGAGATCTGTCCGCCTGAGCCGATGAATGCGGAAGATCCGCTGTTTATCCTGTATACCTCGGGTTCAACCGGAAAACCTAAGGGCGTACTGCATACCACAGGCGGCTATCTGACTTATGTGAACTGTACTTTCCGAGAAGTTTTTGACATCAAACAGGATGATGTGTTCTGGTGTACTGCCGATGTCGGCTGGATTACCGGGCATTCCTATGTACTGTATGGTCCGCTCTCTAATGGTACGACTACGGTCATGTTCGAGGGAGTACCACAATATCCAAGCTGGGCGCGTACCGGACATATTGTCGACAAGCACAATGTGACCATTCTCTATACCGCACCAACGGCCATCCGCGCCATGATGCGGGAAGGGGATGCCTATGTACGGGAAAGTGATCGTAGCAGCCTGAGAATTTTAGGTTCGGTCGGTGAGCCGATTAACCCGGAAGCCTGGAACTGGTATTACTCGGTAGTTGGTGAAAGTCGCTGTCCGGTGATTGATACCTGGTGGCAAACCGAAACCGGTGGCTTCATGATTACGCCTTTACCGGGTGCAACCGACCTGAAACCGGGTTCTGCGACCCGTCCATTCTTTGGTGTGCAACCCGCCATTGTCGATGCAGAAGGCAAGGAAATTGAAGGGGTGGCGGAAGGAAATCTGGTAATTAAGGATTCCTGGCCAGGCCAGATGCGCACCATCTGGGGTGACCCGGATCGCTTTATTGAAGCTTATTTCTCGACCTATCCAGGTACCTATTTTACCGGTGATGGTGCACGTCGTGATGAAGATGGCTATTACTGGATTACTGGTCGTGTCGATGATGTACTCAATGTTTCCGGTCATCGTCTGGGTACGGCAGAGATTGAAAGTGCACTGGTGGCCCATGAAGCGGTTGCCGAAGCGGCTGTTGTCGGTATGCCGCATGACATCAAAGGTCAGGGGATTTGTGCATTTGTCACCTTGCAGGCAGGGACTGAAAGTACTGAACAGCTGCGCGGTGAACTGGTAGCTTGGGTACGTAAAATTTTAGGGCCAGTGGCAACGCCAGACGCCTTGCACTGGGCACCTGCTTTACCTAAAACCCGTTCAGGTAAAATCATGCGCCGGATCTTAAGAAAGATTGCTGCCAATGAGCTGGACAGTCTAGGTGATACTTCGACTCTGGCTGAACCACAGGTCGTGGATCAGTTAATTGCTGAAGTGCAACGTAATCAGGTATAAGTTTAGGACGTTCAAATACCGGCATTATTTGCCGGTATTTTTGTCTCAGGAATAAGCTCTGCATGCTTTCGAATATAGTGCCAAGCTGCAATCTGCTAAGCTAAAACCATGCTGAACTTAGGTCAAAAGAATGAATGTACGACAACAATATCTAGATCAATCTCCACTGCAAATTGCCCAGCAACTGACAGAAACTTTTGCCCAAACAGCCGCAGCTCGTGACAAGCAGGGCGGTAATCCTAAAGCCGAGCGTGATCTGATTCGTCAGAGCGGTTTACTGGGCCTGTCCATTCCGAAACAGTACGGCGGTCAGGAAGCAGACTGGCAGACAATTTTTAAAACCATTCAAATTATTGCCCGAGTCGATAGTTCACTGGCACATGTTTATGGGTTTCATCATTTGCTGATTGCAACGGTTCAATTATTTTCCCAACCGGAACAATATGGTCCTTGGTTTGAACAGACCGCTCGGGAAAACCTGTTCTGGGGTAATACCTTAAATCCACTGGATCGTCGTACTACCGCAACAAAAGTTGCTGAAAAAGAATATATTTTTGATGGCCATAAAAGCTTCTGTTCCGGCTCCATTGATTCCGATATCTTACTGTGCTCAGGCTATAACGACGCTGGAAAATTACTGATCGGGGTAATTCCAACAGCACGTAAGGGTGTAAGTTTTCTCGGTGACTGGAATAATATGGGTCAACGCCAGACCGATAGCGGCACCAGCCATTTTGAGCAGGTCAGAATTCATGAAAATGAATTGCTGTTAAATCCCGGTCCACTGAGTACACCGTATTCAAGCTTACGTCCATTGATTGCCCAGCTGATCTTTGTACACATGTTCCTCGGTGTAGCAGAAGGTGCGTTTGAAGTGGCCAAACAAACCGTACAGACTCAAAAAGCCTGGTCTAAATCACTGGTAGAAGATGCAGTAAATGACCCCTTTACCCAGAAGCATTTTGCGGATTTTTATGTGCAGCTGGAAAGCGTCCGTCTCTTGGCAGATAAAGCGATTCAAACCTTACAAGTCGCTTGGGATCTGGGCAATGATCTCACTGCTGAGCAGCGTGGTGAAGTTTCAGTGGCGATTGCCACAGCCAAAATCGCGGCCACCAATACATCTCTCTATATCACCCAGAATATTTTTCAGGTGATGGGCGCGCGTGCGACTATAGCCAAACTGAATCTGGACCGTTTCTGGCGTAATGTTCGTACCCAGACCTTACATGATCCGGTAGATTATAAATATCAGGAAGTTGGGGAATGGGTATTGACCGGGAAAGTGCCTGATCCAAGTTTTTATTCTTGATATGAAAATAAAAAGCCTCCAATATTGGAGGCTTTTCATATTAGATGAAGTGATAGTTTCTTCTAAATCTGCTTAAAGGCTTCTATGGCTCGTACACGAGAGGCTTTTAAATCGACAATCGGTTTTGGATAATCCAGTTCCAGATCAGGATTTTTGGCATAAGGTTCATGAATGGATTTGGCATCCAGATGCGCCAGTTCAGGCACCCACTGGCGGATATAGTCTCCATTGGGATCAAACTTCAGGGACTGGCTGACCGGATTAAAAATCCGGAAGTAGGGCACAGCATCCATGCCGGTTGATGCGCACCATTGCCAGCCGCCATTATTCGCAGCCAGATCGCCATCAATCAGGTGCTGCATAAACCAAGCTTCACCCAGTCGCCAGTCGATCAGCAAGTTCTTACACAGGAACATCGCAGTAATCATCCTGACCCGGTTATGCATCCAGCCAGTTGCCAGCATTTGCCGCATGCCAGCATCGACAATTGGAATTCCGGTCTGGCCTTGCTGCCAGGCAGCTAGATCTTCGGGGGCATTGCGCCACTGGATCTTATGGGTATTTTGCTTAAATGGTTGGTGTTTGGAGACACGTGGAAAATCAAACAGGGTCTGTAGATAGAATTCCCGCCACAAGAGTTCATCTAACCAGGTCTGCTGACCCACATCCTCAATCTGGAAATAGCCATCCTGAAAAAGAGCTTGCATACATTGGCGAACTGAAATAACACCGATATTCAGATAAGGGGAGAGGCGGCTGGTACCATCAACTGCTGGCAGATCACGGTCGGTTTTATAATGAGCCATTTTGTCCTCGATAAAATCATCGAGCAGGTCCAAGGCAGTTCGATCTTCCGCAGACCAAAGTTGGGCAGCATGCTCTACTACATAATCTGCCGAGAATTTTTCCAGATCAACATTGATGAAATCAGTAGGTAATTGGATTGGATCTTGAGCTTCAATCTCAGGATAGCAGGCGGGTACATCCAGAATTAGCCGCTCATAGCATTTTTTCTTAAAGGCACTATAGACCTGATACGGTTGAGTGGACTGGTTTCGGATACTGCCGAGAGGAAACAGGGTGCGGTCATGATAGAGCTCGACCCTGATCTGTTGCTGTTCCAGTAATTGCTGCACTTGAGCATCACGTTCCAGTTCATTGACACCAACTTCGATATTGGCATGCAGGTTTTCAATTTTCAGGGTTTGACACAGATTCAATATTTCTGGCGCCAAATTTTCCCATAAAGGAATGTTCAATATGATCAGCGGGATATTCAGTTGCTGTAGCTGCTGTTTTAAATATTTGAGCCGACGCAGATAAAAATCAGTTTTGATCCGGGCATCCTGATGCAGTTGCCATTGTTCGGGAGAGAGGACTGCTAGCGCAATGCAAGGTCCTTGCTGAGTAGCATGCCAGAGTGCGGCATGGTCATGTATACGGAGGTCTTGGCGGAACCAGATCAACTGCATGGGAATAACGTTCTGAATCGGAATCAGATTATTTTATTCATTCCACCTGAAAATTCTGTATAGAAACGTAGATATGGGCAGAATGATCAGTTAAAAAACCGCCTATGGTATAAGCGGCTCTTTCATTTAACGCTGGTGAATATTTTCTAAGGTATCCACCAAGGTACGCGTGGTCTGGTCAATTTCATAATTGACTTCATCACCTACTTTGGCATTTTTCCAGGTGGTCAGACGCAAAGTTTCGGGAATCAGATCAATCGAAATTTCACTATTGGCGCGATCGACGCGATTGATGGTCAGGCTGCAGCCGTTCAGACCAATAAACCCTTTCAGGAAAAAGTATTTGATATTGCCATCCGGGATCTGAATATCGATATGGTAGGTTTCACCCCGATGTTCCAGATTTTTAATGATTGCTGTGCCTTCGATGTGCCCATACAGATTATGCCCGCCATTTTCTGCACCGACTTTGGCAGAGCGTTCGACATTCACTTCATCACCCACTTGAAGAGATTTTAAGGTGGTGAGAGCAAGGGTTACATCGGAGATATCGAAGTGAATCTGATTTAGCTTCTGATCAATAGTCGTTACGGTGAGGCAGACGCCGTTGATCGCAACACTGGCGCCAATAAAGACATCCTGAAAAAACTGATTTTCGTTGCTCACGATAATGGTAATGAAGCCATTGCCCTGGCGAATATCCACGACTTTTTCCAAGCCTTGTACGATACCGGTATACATAATTTAAATTTCTATCTCATCGAGTTTGGCTTCATTCTAGTCAAGAATGAAGCAGGCGGCTATCTCTATGCCGAGAACACTGTGTTGCACAAAAAAAATCCCTCAAGCCGAGCCTTGAGGGAATGAATCGTTATGCTGAGCATTATTATAGTTTAAACGAGCTCAGCTTCTTGTTCTTCTTGTTGCTGTTCAGCTTGCTGCGTTTCGAGTTCACGCACGAGTGGCAAGACTTTTTCACCGAAATATTCTACTTCTTCAATAAAGTGCAGGAAGCCTGAAAGAACCAGATCAACACCGACTTTTTTCAGTTCGATGATACGTTCTGCAATCTGCTCTGGCGTCCCGATCAGGTTGGTACGGAAGCCATCGTTATATTGCACCAGATCTTCAAACGTAGATTTGGCCCAGTTACCTTCGCCTTCCTTACTGGCTGCGCCCGCTTCACGCGTTGCCTCACCGAAAGATTTCACCGCCTGAACATTGGCCTTGGCCACGATTTCTCGCAGTACTGCTTGCGCTTCCTCTTCGGTATCACGTGCAATCACAAATGCATTTACGCCAATTTTCACAGAGTGGTTGTTCGCTTTGGCTTTTTCACGAATATCATCGATCTGTTTTTTCAGCTCTTTAGGTGTATTGCCATTGGTGAAGTACCAGTCAGACACGCGAGATGCCATATCGCGTGCTGCCCGGGAACTTCCCCCCTGGAAGATTTCAATATACGGTTTTTGTACCGGTTTTGGACTCAAGGTATAGTCTTGGAACTGGTAGTATTTACCATCAAAACTAAAATTGTTTTGGGTCCAGACCCCTTTCAGGCTGCGAATAAATTCTTCTGAACGTGCATAACGTTCGTCATGTTCCGGCCATTCTTCACCAATTGCATCAAACTCGCCACGGAACCAGCCACTTACGACATTAATCGCAATCCGGCCATTGGTGAGATGGTCAATGGTGGCCAGCTGCTTCGCTGCCAGCGCAGGCTTCCATGGGCCCGGCAAGATCGCGGCAATCACTTTTAAACGTTCAGTTTTCGCCAGGATGCCATGACTGAAACTCACTGATTCATGCTGGTTTTCAGCGTTATAGCCCGCAGTAAAACGGATCTGGGTCAGGGCATAATCAAAACCTGCTTTCTCAGCAGTTTGCGCCAGACGGACATTATAGTCATAGCTCCAGTCCGTACGCTGTTCGATATCGCTGACCACCAGACCGCCACTGACATTTGGAACCCAGTAAGCAAATACAATATTTTTATCTTGTGACATTATTCTTACCCTCTGAATGAAGTGGCCATTAAGCCACTTGAGTCTTTGGCACTTTCTTGCTGTGCAAACGGGATTCTGCGGCATCCAGGCTTGGCACTGCAGCTGAAGGTAAAACTTCTTCCTGTTCGATTTGCTTGTTGATGCCTAGGCTCTGGTTGGCTTGCTGAGATTTTTCTTTAATGACCTCAGCACGCTGCCCCTTTGCTGGCGCCCATTCAAGGATCGGTAGGGCACGAGCCACTGCCAGGGTAATACGGGCACGAAGTAATTCGCTGTGAATAGTATATTCAGGCGTAAAGTCACGATCTGTGGCATATACCCCGATTGGTAAGGTTTGTGCCTGGAAGAAGCTGAATAATGGGCGTAATTGGTGCTCAAGAACCAGCGCATGACGGTCACTACCACCAGAAGCTGCTAAAAGAACCGGTACATCTACCAGCGCCATTTGTTCTACGAAGTCAAAGAAATGCTTGAACAGGCCCGTAAATGAAGCGCGGTAAACAGGCGTACCAACAATCAGGGCATCTGCTGCTTCAACGGCTGCCAGATCATCCTGCACGCGTTGCGGTAACTGGTTACGGTAAATTGCACCACCTAAAAGCTGGCCGATTTCGCTAAATTTAATGAAATGTACATTGATTGGCGTCGCTTCACCCAGTTCATCCAGAATGGCTTGAACCAATGCTTCGGTTTTAGATGGGTGATTCAGGCCGCCAGAAACAGCCACGATATTTAAAGGTTTTTGCTCGGAAAAATGGGACATGTGAAGTACCTAAAAATGGTTAAGCTCGGAATGACCCTATTAATCCCGATTGCCGCAATAGGTGTAAAATAACGAAATGCTGAAAAGTTATCTGATTTTTCTATATAAGCGGAAAATGTGCTTCTGAAACGGATAGAGCTGGATAAATGGCTGATAACTATATTTATATTGAATAAAGATAAGCTATGCAGAATAGGAATAAATCATATATAAAAAAGTGATGAGAATTAAAGAATTATTGAAATAAGCCAAAATTTAAAAAAATTAAAGAAAAACTCCACATTATTTAAAAAATTGGTGATCTTGCATATCCATAAACTGGCTTGTGTGGTTAGAATAGGAGCTACTGTGCACAAGATCTCTCTCACGTCCTATGAATATTTTAATCGTTGATGATCATCCACTGTTTCGTCATGCTCTGATCCAAGCTGTTCGTTATAGTCTGCCACAAGCGCAGATTCATGAAACTGCAGCAGTCAATGAATTTTATGAACGTCTAGAAAATGGTCCTGAGCCTGATCTTGTCCTTCTGGATTTAAACCTGCCAGGTGCATCGGGCTTTTCTGCTCTGGTCCACGTTCGCGCCCAATATCCTTCGATTCCAATTATTGTCGTTTCTGCTCACGAAGAAGCCAGCATTATCCAGCGTGCGATTGCACATGGTGCAATGGGCTATATTCCAAAATCTGCACATCCAAGCCATATTGGTGAAGCGATTCGTGAAGTCCTCGAAGGTGAAATCTGGTTACCACCCAATCTGCCAGCCAACATGAACTTCGATCCGCGTGCTGCAGACGAAACTGCATTGGCAGAACGGATTCAGTCACTGACACCGCAACAATTCCGTGTCTTGATGATGGTAGCCGAAGGCTTACTGAATAAACAGATTGCCTATGAACTGGATGTTTCAGAAGCTACGATTAAAGCGCACGTAACAGCGATCTTCCGTAAGCTAGGTGTACAAAACCGTACCCAGGCGGTGCTTGCTATCAATGCCTTGAATATTGAAGAAAAGAAAATGTAAGTGATACAGCTTACAAAATAAAAAAGACCTCATCTGAGGTCTTTTTTATTGCGAATATATTGCCAGATTAAGCAATATAATCCTGTTTTTGGGTGACATCGGTACAGAACATTGGATTCAGTGCGGATTGCAGTTCATCAATCTGTTCTTGAGTGACATAGCCTTTGGAGATCAGGTATTCTGCTACGCGATCATCACGCAGACTCAGGAAAGTCGCATCATACACACCTAAGTCTACAAACAGGGCAGCAGTTTCCAGACTGTTAAAACGGTCCAGATAAACTTCATCTTCATACATCAGGAATACATGCTCGTCTGTGCTATTCGGATCGACCTGTAGGTGCTCTGCCAGTTCATGCGGGCAGGTTTTGATAAAGAGCAAGTCAGAGAGTTCATCAAACTGGGTGGTATCCAGGCAATCTTCTTCATTTTTCACTTTGCCGAGCCACGCTTTAAAGACCAGTACGGCACCACCACGCAGCAGCATACTCCAGATCTGATGACGGGTTTGTACAGGTAAATCTTCAGCTTCTGCTTCCAGAGATTCAATCAGCTTGTTTTCCTGTTCAGCCAAACGTTCAAATAAACCTAAACCTTGCGGTTTGTAGGCATAAGGTTCAAAGACATCAAAATGCAGTTCATCAAAAACTTGCAGGGCTAAAGGAACCGCATGCTGATACAGGGTTTCAAGTGCCTGAATCTGGGTATCGTCGAGTTTGCTGTATTTAAACATTTGCGTCCAGTCGATGCTGGGTAATAAGGCATTAGCACCATATTGGCGATGGAATTGCTGAGTCTGTGCGGGAAGCTGAGCAATTGATTCATCGAGTTTCATTTTTATAACTCCTATCTAGCAGTGCAAATAGACCAGCTGCCAAAAGGATTTAGGCATTGTCAGATGGAAACTGATCGTTTCTTATATTGTCTATTTTTAGAGCTAAGCCTGTTGTATTAAAAATACGACCAAAGTTCTATCTGCCATAAAATAGGATTAAAAATTAATTTAAAACAACAACTTAAATAATTGTAACTAGGTGTACACATGTATATTAATAGAATTGGTGGCTTTTGCCATAGAGAATGCTGAAATGATAATTTTGAGCAATTTATCAGCAGGAATTATGTGAAATTTGGTGCTTTTAGCACATTGGCCTGATTTTTTTGCCAGTCAGGTAAAGAAAGGTATTTGTTTGGTATAAAAAATGCCCACTTTAAATCATTAAAATGGGCATTGAGATGAAAATAAAAAGTTCTAACTACCAGAGATTTTCAGACCGGATAACCAGGAACGAAGTGAAGCGGGTTTCAATGGTTTCTTCAGCAGGACAATATTTAAATCCTTCAGGCGCTGTGGCAGTTCCGGATCAGAATCTGCAGTAATCAATGCTACCGGAATATCACTACTACGATGTTCCAGAATAAAGTCCAGACCGATTTTATCCTGATTTAAATGCTGATCCACCAGCCAGACCTGAATATTTTCCTGCTGAATCATCTCGGCGGCCTGTTCTGGTTCAGTGGCTTTAAAGACCTGATAGCCCCATTTGGTCAATAAGGTCGACATGCCTTCCAGAATGGTTTCATCATTGTCCAAACATAGAATCTTAAAGGCCTTGGACTTCAATGGCACAGCCTGAACAGGGGCGGCAATGACTTTCGGCGCTGCGGTCAACGGTACTTCAATCATGAAGCAGGAACCTTTGCCCAGCTCGGAAGAAACATGAACTGGATAATCCAGTAGTCCGGTCATACGCTGCACGATGGCGAGACCAAGCCCCAGACCCTGTTCACCCCAAGGCGAAGTATGGCCACATCGCTCGAATTCCTGGAACAGCTTGATCCGCTGTTCTTCAGCAATACCGGGACCGGTATCCCAAACCCCGATCCGGATATGATTTGGCCGGTTGCTAGAACGCAGTACACCGACCACGACCTTACCTTTGGCGGTATAACGTAGGGCATTGCTGACAAAGTTCTGGATAATCCGGCGAATCCATTGTGGATCGGTGTCAATCCAGAACTGGGCATCATGCACTCGCAGTTTGATGCCACGTTGTGCCGCAATGGATTTGAATTGCAGTTCCAGATCACTTAATAAATCATGCAGTGGATAAGCCTGGCGTTTCGGCTGAATCGTACCGCCCTCCAGTCGGGCAATATCCAGCAGAGCTGAGAGCATGCTTTCTGCCCCATGCAGGGCACGATCCAGTTGCTGCAGGGTCTTGCGATCTTCTTCGCTTTGTACACTTTGCTCCAGCGCCGTACTGAACAGACGTGCAGCATGCATTGGCTGTAACAGGTCATGACTGGCGGCAGCAATAAAGCGGCTCTTGGACATATTGGCTTTATCAGCCTGTTCACGCGCCAGTTGCTGTTCAGACAGGGCATCAGCGAGCTGCTGGGTACGATCCTGAACCCGGGCTTCCAGTAATGCTTCATTTTCACGGAAGGCAGTAATATCGGCAAAGGTCGTCACGAAACCACCGCCTTCAATTGGGTTACCCCGCATCTGAATCACGCGGCCATCTTTACGGATCCGTTCAAATTCATGCGCACTGCCGACCTGCATCCAGTGAATCCGTTTACGCACATGTTCTTCGACCGAGCCCGGACCACATTCACCGCGTTCAGCGTTATAACGGATTAGGTCAGCGATTGGACAGCCGACATAAACAATATCTTTCGGATAATCGAACAGTTTCAGGTACTGGTTGTTCCAGGCGACCAGACACATATTTTCATCAACCACACTCACCCCTTGGGTCATATGGTCGATCATGGTCATGATCAGGTTCTGGTTAAAACGCTGCCATTGTGAGGCCTGATCCAGAATATTCGCCACCTGACCGAGGGCCAGGCCATTATTCACCATCGCGGTAGTCAGCAGGGTACGTGCCGAGGCTGCACCAATGGTACCGGCCAGATACTGCTCAGTAAAACGCCACCACATGCCATTGGCACTGCTATTTTCATTCAGTTCCACACTATTTTGAGCACAGAACTGCTGGAAGGCCTGCATGGTCGGGCCTTCACCGGTAATGCGCTTGGCCAGCGTAATCAGGTCACCAACTTTTAAACGGGCCACATCCTGATGCGAGTAGCTGACATCAGTAGATGGACTTTGAGAAGGAAGCGGCTTGGTTTCATAGTAGAAGAAACTTTCCGCCTGAATCTGTTCAGCCACACTTGGACGGAACATCCGGGAAACCCAGATATATAGGAATGTGTTCAGACCTAGTGCCCAGACCACACCATGCGTTAAAGGATCAAAAGATTCGAAACCGATCAGGGCTTCAGGACGTAACCAGTTCCAGCCCAAAGGACCCTGTTCCAGAAAACTCTGGCTGAACTGCTGATAGGCTTCTGGCAGGCTGCGCAAAATCGTTGGTAATAGCAGGGTATACGACCATAAAGCGAAACCGGTCAGCAGGCCAGCATATACACCTTGCTTACTCCCGCCACGCCAATACAGACCACCAATCAGGGCAGGGGCGAATTGTGCCACGGCACTAAAGGCCAGCAGACCAAAGACTGAGAGCTGGTCAATATCATTAAAAAAGTTGAAGAACAGAAAGCCCATCAACATCACGGCCAGAATACAGATCCGGCGGGTAAATTTGAGTACCAGTGGCAAACGCTTGTCATGCCGTGAGATCAGGTTTAAGCGCCAGAGCGCCGGCATGATCAGGTCATTACTCAGCATGATCGATAGGGCTACTGAAGATACCAGCAGCATGCCGGTCGAGGCCGAGAAGCCCCCTAGGAAGGCCAATAAAGTCAGCCAGTCCTGATTATAGCTAAGCGGTAAAGACAGCACTGCGACATCAGGAATCGCTAGGTATTGAGGTGCCGCATGCAGTGCCCAGCTGGCAATCGGGATAATTGCTAGTGTGGTCAGAATCAGGTAAATGGCAAACCAGCGACGTGCACCACGGATATGTTTTTCATCCCGTAATTCAACTACGGCGACATGGAATTGACGCGGTAAACAGATAATTGCTAGTGCAGCCAGCAAAGTCTGAACCCAGAAGCTTTCCGGTACGCCAAACAGCTGTACATCATGGAAGGTAGACTGAATATCGCTACTAATCTGAGGCAGATTTTCTGGTGCTTCAAAAATAAAGAAACAGGCCACGGCCAGCAGGGCAAATAGCTTGACGAAGGACTCAAAGGCGACAGCCAGCATTAGACCGCCATGCTGTTCAGTGTTGGCAATCTGCCGGGTGCCGAAAATCATCGCCAGGATTGCCAGGACGCCAGTCAGGAACAGTACGCTATTGGTGGTACTGGCAATCCCAGCGGAAGGTTCCAGAATGACCGCCGCACTCAAGGCAATTGCACGTAACTGTAAGGCCAGATAAGGAATGATGGCAATCACCGCCAGAATGGTGACTAGCGAAGCCAGAGGCCCACTTTTACCATAACGTGCAGCGACAAAGTCCGCGATTGAAGAAATGGCATGGTGCTGGCGTACCCGTCCCAGACGGCGCCAGATATCGTAACCAATCGCGACAAAGAGCAGGGGACCAAGATAGATCGGCAGGAAAATAATTCCTTCACGAACCGCAGCACCGGTCGCGCCATAAAATGTCCAGGAAGAACAGTAGACGCCTAAAGTTAAACTAAACAATAGCATGCGGCCACGGGTACTCAGCCGGCTGGCATGTTTTTCCCCATAGAAAGCGCAAGTAAAGAGTAAAGTGATATAGAGGGCGAGCACCCCTATGATGAGCCAACTGTTCATATAGCCTGATGTGTACTGTGCATGACGCTATGATACCGCATCATGCACTCAGCAGTTTAAATTGATCATTTTTTAACGACCAAAGTCTAAATTACAAGTCATTCTAAATGTTGTTATTTTGCAACAGTGATAATTCGAATTAAAAAATAGTAAGCCCATGGTGGGGCTACAGGAGTGTAACTATGGATGAGGCACAAGTAGAAAGAATTCTACAGAATCCCAAATTCAAAGAAATGGTACGTAGAAAAAGTACGCTGAGCTGGACCTTAACCGGCATCATGCTATTTGTCTATGTCGGTTTCATGTTGCTTGTTGGCTACAACAAAGAATTTCTATTGTCTTCAATTTCTGGCGGTGTAACGACCTGGGGTGTACCTCTAGGTATCGGTATCATTATTTTGTCTTTTATATTGTGCTGGGTGTATTCCTACATTGCCAATAACAAACTTGATCAGCTGAACAGAGAAGCAATTCAGGAAGTGGAAGCGATTACAAAAGAAAAGGGGCAACACTAAGATGAAAGGGATTTCATATCAAGCGCTTGCTGCTGCAGCGCTGACCTTGCTCAGCTCGGCAATGGCATTTGCTGGACCAGATCTGGGTGCTGCGGAGCAGCAAGCGACCAACTGGCACGCAATTATCATGTTTGTGATTTTCGTTGGAGCAACCTTATTTATTACCAAATGGGCTGCCAAACAAACCACAAATACCAATGATTTCTATACTGCCGGCGGCGGCATTTCTGGTTTCCAGAACGGTCTGGCCATTGCTGGTGACTTCATGTCTGCAGCCTCTTTCCTCGGTATTTCCGCGATGGTGTTCCTGTCAGGTTTTGACGGGCTGCTGTACTCACTAGGCTTCATGGTGGGCTGGCCAATCGTTTTATTCCTGGTGGCAGAACGTTTGCGTAACCTGGGTAAATTCAACCTGTCCGATGTAGTGTCGTTTCGTCTGGAAGAAAAACCGGTGCGTACTCTAGCTGCATTAAGTTCATTGGTTGTAGTTGCGTTCTACCTGATCGCACAGATGGTGGGCGCAGGTCAGTTGATCAAATTGCTCTTCGGTCTGAACTATAATATTGCTGTAGTGATTGTTGGTCTTCTGATGATGGCCTACGTAATGTTTGGTGGCATGCTGGCAACGACCTGGGTACAGATCATTAAAGCCGTGATGCTATTGTCTGGTGCGACGTTTATGGCTTTCATGGTCATGAAAGGCGTAGGTTTCAGTTTCACCAATATGTTTGAACAATCGATTCAGGTTTTCTCTAAAGTACATGACCTGAGCCTTGCAGATGCAACCAAGATTATGGGTCCAGGTAATCTGGCTTCGAATCCGGTCGATGCGATTTCTCTTGGTCTGGCGCTGATGTTTGGTACAGCAGGTCTGCCACATATCCTGATGCGTTTCTTTACAGTAAAAGATGCCAAAGAAGCACGTAAATCAGTGGTGGTTGCAACAGGCTTTATCGGTTACTTCTACCTGTTAACCTTCATTATCGGTTTCGGTGCGATTCTATACGTAGCGAACAACCCGCAGTTCCTGGATATTGCTAAAATGGCAATTACAGGCAAGCTAGAGCTGGTGGGTGGTAACAACATGGCTGCGGTTCACCTGGCAGATGCTGTGGGTGGTGACCTGTTCATGGGCTTCATTTCTGCAGTGGCATTCGCAACCATTCTTGCGGTAGTTGCAGGTTTGACCTTGTCAGGTGCTTCAGCAATTTCACATGACTTGTATGCAAACGTATTCAAGAAAGGCCGTACTACACCTGAATCTGAACTGCGCATGTCTAAAATTGCAACTCTTGGTCTTGCTATCTTTGCGATGATCTTGGGAATTCTGTTCGAGAAGCAAAACGTTGCCTTCATGGTAGGTCTGGCATTCTCGGTAGCAGCATGTGCCAACTTCCCGGTACTAGTACTGTCTATGTTCTGGAAAGGCCTGACCACACGTGGTGCTGTAATTGGTGGCGTGGTTGGTCTGGTGACTGCGGTAGTGCTGATTGTACTGTCTAAAGCCGTTTGGGTAGATACTTTCGCGATTTCAGATACACCAGTCGTTCCATTTAATGGCCCTGCATTATTTGCAATGCCATTGTCTTTCTTCTGCTGCTGGTTCTTCTCCATCACAGACCGCTCAGTGAAAGCACAGGCAGAACGCAAAGCTTTCGATGCACAGTTTGTTCGCTCACAAACAGGTATTGGAATCTCAGGTGCATCTGATCATTAAGATCTGATGTCCTAAAAAAGCCTCCTGATGGGGGCTTTTTTTATAGCTATAAATACGTAAGCTACCCAATGAAGAAGACATTGGGATAGTTTATCTAAAATTAAATACGACCATTTTTAACTGAGATTTCAATGATTTTTATACAATCCTGTTTCTATCCATTCGACAGATCATGCTATGTTAAGCCAGCGATAACAATAATGATGCTCGACAGGACATCAAGACAAATCTCATGAAGCACTCTCTGCTACGATTCTGGACCCATTTTAAGTATCTGCCTTCTGCGTGGCTGCTATGCCTCCAATTACTGATTCTGATTCTGTCGATGCTGAGTTATGACAGTGTGTCCTATCGCGCGGGTACATGGATGCTGGGGGTAGTGGTACTACTGGTAATTGCCAAGGTAATTCGCCAGACTCCAATGTTTACCATTCTGGGACTCCTCTTTGTCGCAGGTGCCATCTTCTTTTCATCGCTGATTGTTTTGGGGCTACGCTATACCTGGATCATGATCGTCGCCCACCTGTTTGAAGCCAGTGCCTATTTCAGTGCAGCGTATGGCCTGTTACGTTATATGTTTCATGACCGTTATCTGACCAAAGACGAACTATTTGCAGCGGGAGCAGTCTTTACATTGCTGGCTTGGGGCTTCGCTTTTCTCTATAGCATTTGCCAGTTATGGGTACCTTACAGCTTCTCGGATCCAGATCTAAAAGCTTATCAGCCGTGGCTGGATCTACTCTTTCTGAGTTTTAGTGTGCAGTCTGCTACAGGATTATCTGATGTGATGCCGGTCAGCCCGGTCGCACGGATGCTGGCCATTATCCAGATGTTTGTCGGGGTAATGTATCTGGCCTTAATAGTCTCGCGTCTGATTGCCTTACAGTATATTTCTCATCTTCCTAAACAAACTCATATACAACATAAGCATAGAAAGCCTGAGGAATAGAACGTACAGAGCTGCATAGCTTGGTTACAGTAACTTAACGGCTTTATTTTCCTGAATATTTTAAAATCTTAAGGTCCAAAACGTATCTTTGATCGTAATTCTCTCGATCAGAATGTTTTTACTTATCAATAATGATTCAAGCCTCCCGGCATCCAATCTATTAAAAAAATGGGGGATCTATGCCTTCCAAACCTTCATCCTGGTTTGCCAATATCAATCCGAATGTCTTTATTAGTACAGTGGTGATTATCGCCATTTTTTTGGGACTGGTAATACTGGCACCTGATTCATTCGACCTGTTGACCAAGCAAATGAATGCGTGGATTACCACTTCATTTAGCTGGTTTTATGTCCTCTCCGTGGCGATCTTCCTGATTGTCCTGATTTATATTGCCCTGTCTGATATGGGGAAAATTAAACTTGGGCCCGACCATAGTCAGCCAAAATACAGCCAGGCATCCTGGTTTGCCATGCTGTTTACCGCAGGCATGGGGATCGGCCTGATGTTTTTCGGTGTTGCCGAACCGGTTATGCACTATGTCACACCGCCTGCTGGTGACCCGGAAACTGTACTGGCCGCACAGCAAGCTATTCGCGTGACTTTCTTCCACTGGGGCCTGCATGCCTGGGCGATTTACACCATTGTGGGTCTGTCATTGGCCTATTTTGCGTATCGACATAACCTGCCTTTAAAAGTTCGCTCTGCCTTATATCCATTGATCGGTAACCGGATTCATGGCCCGATCGGAGACGGGGTAGATACTTTTGCCACCTTAGGGACAGTATTTGGGGTTGCGACAACTTTAGGTTTTGGGGTGACTCAGATTAATTCGGGTCTGAATTACCTATTTGGAGTTGAGCAGACCCCCAGTACTCAGGTCATTTTGATTATTGCCGTCACTGTAATGGCATCAATGTCCGTATTTTTTGGTTTGGATAAGGGCATCAAACGCCTAGCTGAACTGAATCTGCTGCTTGCCTTACTGCTACTCATCTTTGTTTTTGTTACCGGTCCAAGCATCTATCTTCTGCAGACCACCATTCAAAACTCTGGCCAGTATGTTGCAAACCTGTTCAGTATGACCTTTAATCTGTATGCCTATCAGCCTAGTGGCTGGATTGGTGGCTGGACCATTATGTATTGGGCCTGGTGGATTTCCTGGTCGCCATTTGTCGGGATGTTTATTGCCCGAGTATCCGAAGGCCGCAGTATCCGTGAGTTCATTGTTGGGGTTCTACTGATTCCTACCGGATTTACCCTGATCTGGATGGGCTTTATGGGCAATGCTGCATTATTCAGTATCATGCATGAAGCCAATACTAATCTGCTTGAGGCAGTACAACGTGACTCCTCTGTAGCGCTGTTCGAATTTTTAGGTAATCTGCCATTTAATTCAGTCACCAGTATTATTGCTACGGTATTGGTTATCCTGTTCTTTGTCACTTCAGCAGATTCAGGATCATTAGTCACGGATTATCTCACTGCTAAAACCGAGAATTCACCGACCTGGCAGCGTCTGTTCTGGACCGTGTTAATGGCTTTATTGGCCATCATTCTGTTGCTGGCAGGCGGGCTGGAAGCCCTGCAGTCGGCTACGATTATGAGTGCCTTACCGTTTACATTTATTATGCTGCTGATTTGCTGGGGACTGATTAAGGCCCTGCATCTGGATGTAACTAAAATGCATGCGCTACAAGCTGCACGCATTACCCCGCGGGCCATTCAGAACCCGCGTAGCTGGCAACAGCGACTCGGTTTAATTATGCATTATCCGCATACGCATAATGAAGTACGTGATTATATTGATACGATGGTCAGCAAAGCCTTTAACAGTTTTCAGGCTGAACTGAAACGTCGTCACATCCAGGTGAAAATCTTTAAACTGGAAGATGGGATCGAGTTACGTGTCGATCATCAGAATGAAATGAACTTTATTTATCAGGTCATTGCTACCCAGACTTTAGCACCGAGCTTTATGCCGGATGCAGATTCTCCGCAATCTTATCAGGCAGAAGTCTTTTTAAGGGAAGGGGGGCAAAATTATGATGTGATGGAATGGACTCAGGAAGATTTAATCCAGGACATCATTGACCAATATGAACGTCATCTGCACTTTTTAAGTCTGGTCCGTTCTCCAGAATAAATATTTGATCCAATAAAAAAGGACGCTGATGCGTCCTTTTTTTATTCAGTCACTAATTCAGAAATTAGAAACGGAATTTAGCATTTAAGCCTACAGTTTGTGTATCACGAACTACAGCATTTTGAGCAAGATTTGCTTCGTAGTTTGAGTTCACATAACTAGCACCTACAGCAACTGCTGGAGTGATGAAGTAGTTTACGTTTGCGCCCCAAGCTTTGTCTGGAGAGTTAGCGTAGCTAGATTCCATATAAGATGCACCAACGCTTAATTTAGGGTTGATGTACAAAGTAGTACCTAGGTTGTAAGCAGTATCTTCACCATAAACCAAGCCGCTTTCGAAGCCAAGTGACATGTTAGTGCCGTCAATTGCGCCTACATATTTAGTACGAGCAGTGATTGCATCTTGGTCTTCATCGATTGTGCGAGACTCAAGAGCAGCTTTAGCAACGCCGTTGTTGAACATATTGAAAGCGTCATAAGAAGTTTGGTCTGCAACGCTTGTGTAACCTACAGCTACCAGGAAGTTAGGAATAGGGAGTACACCTACTTCTAATGCATAACGGTCGCCATTGTCATCATTTTGGCCACCTTTACCATCAGTAATTGTATGGCTATAAGAAGCGCTTGCATAAGCAGGAACAACTTTAGTTGGGATGTAAGCTTCACCTTTCACACCGAAAGTATGAGAAGTCTGGTCTCTATCATCAGCATCTACATCATATTCGCCATATGTATAAGCAGCAGAAACGTTAGATGCCTGGTTGATGAAAGCAGCTTCAGCTAAAGGGCCTTTAGAAGCGTCTACATCTTTGAAGTAGTAAGTACCTTGAACAGCACCAGTGAAATCTTTGTCATTTACAGTGTTGTCGATGAACTCTGATTGACCTTGAACTTCGAATTGATATGCTTGAGCACCGGTCATGGCTAATAATAAAGCAGTGGCTAAACCGAGTTTTTTCATGATATTTACCATTTTGTTACAAAAGATGTACAACAGGAACGTATTGTATTGTGACAATTTATTAAGTCAATCCAATTCGAAATCGCTATTTTTTTGTACAAAATCATTGTATTGATTTTGTTTAATAGTCTTTTAATTAGAAAATTTAGTTATTTTAGAAAAAAGCTTAAATAACAATGTTGTATACTAAATAAATTGTTACATCTAATCAGGAAAATGAATTAATAAAGGATTTTTTGATTGTTTAATTAAGTTGAATAGTGGATTTTAATTCAAAAAACCAATTTATTTATCATGAAAATAATCATGTTTATTACACTGAATTTAAGAGAGGCGTAAAAACTGTAATATAAAGCAAATTTATGAAAGAATTGATCGGTTTAGCGACAAAATCAGAGTTATAATGTGATGTATTTCACTGTTTTGTCTATAAATTGTGATATGTCATAAATCCTAGTAAATTAATGTGCTTTACATTGTTACCAAATTGACTGATAATAAAAAAATCAGGTTAGAGTTCATGTTTTTACATGATAATTTGACTGATTCTCCACATATTTTTGTTTTTATCGGCCCAGCTTTCCCCAAGGTTGGGCTTTTTTTTGCCAGAATTTTTTAGAAGCATCAGTCTACGGATTAGTTCATAAAAGAAGATTAGAAAAACTAGTATAGAAAGCCGTCAAAGATGATTCTTAAGTGCACCTTAATGGTGCATTATTTCAATTTAAAAATTGCTTCGTTCTATAAAGTTGCAAAAAAAAACCTCAATTTCTATATAAAATTGAGGTTTTTTCGCCAAAATTTGCGGGTAAATCAAAAAATCTGCTGAGGAATAATTTAACTCGCCCTAATGCAGTGCATTATGCACCTAATTGTTGCACGTGTAAATAGTTCAGAAAGCGAGTTTTTTAATTTTCTTATATTTTAAATTATGAAATTTTCATTCCTATTTATATTTTAGTGATAACAGATGAAAAATCCTGAAAATATAAAGAGTTAAAACCTTTAAGAACATAAGAAAAACCTTCTGAAAATCAAAGCAATTGGGAAGAAATATTGATGATGAGTAGGCGTTTATTTGTATAATCTATCTACTATTAAATGGGGAGTCCTTGATTCATGTGAAGGACTAAAAATCAAGATGAATACTTTGCGCTCTGAGAAAATCAGCAAACATCTGTACTGGTCGATGTCGATCATTATTTTATGTTTATTGTGTATTTGTATTCCCTTAATTATTGATAGTAGTCAACATTATTTAAAATCAAAACAAACCTATCAGCAGCTTTATGCCTTACAACAGGTCACCGATCTCTCCAATAAAATCTCCCGGGAACGGGCACCTGCCAACAAAGTAATGTCCAGCTCGGTTGAGGAATTTGCCAAACATCAGCAGGAGTTAAGCGATTACCGTCAGGAAGTCGATCAACAGATGCAAATTACGGCTCAGGCACTCGATCAGGTTGGTTTTAATCACCTAAGCCAGCAACTTTTATCTGAATTGAAACCGAGCTTGCAGAATGGACGTCAGCAGGTCGATCTCTATACTCAAATACCTCGCCCGGAACGTACTGCACAGGAAATGGATCAGGCTATTCTCGCCATGTTTACTGCCTGGGATAGCAGCCGTAAAATTCTGAAAGGAGTAGTGATTGCCTCTGCTACGCCATCTGCCCGTTTGGATAATTACATGAGTGAAATCCTGTTTTTATCTGATCTCAGGGATCAATCGGGTCGGGTAGCGTCAAATGTCATGGCACATGTGACATTTGGAACCCAGATTCCAGAGCAAAACATTACCCGTTCCTTGCAGGTCCAGCATCAGGTACGCTACCTCTGGGATATTATTGATACGCTACAGCCTGTTCAGGACAAAACTGATGAATTTATTCGTTTACATCAGCGGGTCGGAACTGAATTTATCCAGCAAGGTTTACCGATTGTGGAGCGACTGATTGAAGATAGCCGCCAGCAGCGTCCTTATTATTTAACTGGAACCCAGCTGACTGAAGCCATTGTAGATAAATTTACAACAGTGATTGATTTGCAGAACTATTTACTGCAATACACCAAAGATGTGGCTATTAAGGAAATGCGCCATGGTCTGAATCATTTGATCTGGACAGTGGCCTTATCTGGAATTTCCCTGATTACGGCAATTTTGACCATGATTTTTGCGCGTAAACGCATCTTTATTCCTTTAATTCGGGCACGTAAAATTTTATTTGATTTGTCCACTGGGTCTGAACGGAAGCAAGCCCAATCAAAACTAAAAATAGACCGGCCTACTGAATCCTTATTTACAGCAATTCAAAAACTGCAGCATACGCTGCAAGAGCGTGAAGCATTAGAATTTCGACTGAAAAATATTGCCCATTCCGATTCTTTGACCGGGCTGGCCAACCGTTTTGCGTTGGAAGAATATATCCGTTTTATGGAAAATCAGCCGGGTCAATTGAGCCAAACCTGTTTGATGATTATTGATATTGATCATTTTAAACAGGTGAATGATCAATATGGACATATTATTGGCGATCAGGTGATTCAACTGGTGGCCGAGCGTTTGCAAGCCAATGTCCGTGCTACAGATTTGCTGGTGCGTTATGGTGGTGATGAATTTCTGGTACTGATTGAAAATATTCAGATGGAACAGGCATTGATTGTGGCCGATAAAATCCGGGCTGAAGTGGCTGAGCGTCATATTGTGACTGCAGCAGGAGACGAGATTAAGGTTTCGGTCAGTATTGGGGTCGCCATTGGCGCTGTTTCCTGGATGGCTTTATTGTCAAATGCCGATGATGCTTTGTTTAAGGCCAAAGCGAAGGGGCGCAATGTGGTGGCTGAGGTTTAAATTCTTAGCCCAGTACTTTTTAATTTAAATTTAAGCGAACTTATCACTCTTAGATGCTAATAAAGATGAAACCAGAAGAAAGATTAGAGCAAATATTTAGAGAAAATGAAAACAAAGGTATGGCTGTGGCTATTACTGGATCTTGGGGAGTGGGTAAGACGTTCTTTTGGAATACGTTTAGAAAGAATAATCCAAATAAAAAGAAATATGTGTATGTTTCTTTATTTGGGTTGGAGTCATTAAGTGACTTAAAAACTCATATTTATAGTCATATTGAAAATAATAGCTCTGCCATTGAAATTCCTCGATGGATAAGAGGGCTACCCTCTATTCTAAAAGAGACCAAAATTTCTCAATTTGGTATTAGCTCCTCAGCAAAGATATTTGATAGTTTGATGTTTAATCAAGTTAAAGACGCCATTATCTGCTTTGATGATTTTGAACGTATGTCGAATAAGCTTGATATCAAAGATGTTATGGGCTTAGCGAATCAATTGAAATTGGAGCGTAACTGCCAAGTAATTTTAATTTTAGATGAGTCAAAAACTGAGAATGAAAATAAGAAAAAATATGCTGAATACAAAGAAAAACTGATTGATGAAGAAATTAAAATTACATCTGTTGAACCTTTGCTTCGTGAAAATGCGAAAGATATAGATGAACCTTTAGTAAATTTAATGGTGAAATTTGCAGATAAATTAGAAATTCATAATTTTCGCTTTTTTCAAAAAGTGATTAAGCTATATAAACAATTTCTAGAACAATTACCTGCGCAAGTGGCAGATACAACAAAAGAAATTATTTTGGTTCGAGTATTACAAGGATATTTTATTGAGGATTTTGGTAAAAAGTCTGAGTTCGGATGGGAAGATATCAAGTTAGTATTTGAAGATAAACAAAAAGGTTGGTCTGAACAAAAAGTAAATACATATGAAAGCTTAAAATCATTAAATTATGATTTTGTTCATACTGATGAATGGCTAATTGAGTTTAAAAAGTACTTTGATCAAAAAGGTGATCCTAATTTTGAAGAACTGCGAAAATTAGCTAATTCAGATCTGATTTCAGAAGAAAACAATAGATTAAAAAATGAATTTCATAGAATGTTTGAAGTATTTTGGCAGATACAAGCAGATGTGAAATTTCCTAATCAATTATTTGAGATAACCAAAAAAGTGATTGGGTTAGATAGTTTGGGTAATGTAAGTTTTGCTATTACATTGTTAGAAGTTTTTGGCGAAGTAGAAAAAGTTAGAGAGTTAGAAGAAATTACTAGTGAGTGGATAAAACAAAAAATTCAGAAGAATAAAAGATTATTTTATAATTTTGATAGTTTTGGTGAGATAAGACCAATATTTAAAAACATTATAGAGAATTTTGATTCAAATACAGACAACTTACCTTCTTTGATCAATGCGGTTTTTCAAATATATGTTAAGCAAGGATGGAATCACGAAGATGAGTTATCTGTAAAGTGTGCAACTAAACAAGACTGGGAGAGATTTTTATTTGATCAAGTATCTGGTGATTCTAGATTTGAGTCTATAAATAGTAGCTATATTGTTAAGAAGATACTAGAGAGAGAAAATGAATCAGATTTTGGATACAAGTTCAGAAGTACGGTTAAAGAAATATACCTAGAAAGAGGACAGAAATCAGAATTTTATAGAAACTATATGAACTACTTGATTTCAAGATTAGATAATTAAAAAGGAGCTCATTTGAGCTCCTTTTAAAAATATTACAACAACGGCTTCAAGAATTTACCCGTATGTGACGCTTTCACTTTCACGACTTCTTCAGGTGTACCTTCCGCGATAATCATACCGCCACCCGCACCACCTTCAGGCCCAAGGTCTACCACCCAGTCTGCAGTCTTGATCACATCCAGGTTATGTTCAATCACCACAATGGTATTCCCTTTATTGCGTAGCTCATGCAGGATGTCTAGCAGCTTGGCAATATCATGGAAATGCAGACCAGTGGTTGGCTCATCCAGTACATACAGGGTTTTGCCGGTATCCCGTTTGGCCAGCTCACGTGCCAGTTTTACCCGTTGTGCTTCACCACCAGAAAGGGTCGTCGCTGACTGACCCAAACGGATATAACCCAGACCGACCTGATGCAAGGTTTCCAGACGACGATGAATCACTGGAATCGCATCAAAGAAATGCATGGCATCTTCAACGGTCATCTGCAATACATCAGAAATATTCTTGCCTTTGTAGTTCACTTCCAGCGTTTCACGGTTATAACGCTTGCCATGACAGGCGTCACACGGCACATACATATCCGGCAGAAAGTGCATCGCTACCTTAATCATGCCATCACCTTCACAGGCCTCACAGCGCCCACCTTTCACGTTAAACGAGAAACGGCCAGCGGTATAACCACGTGCTTTGGCTTCCTGAGTTTGTGAAAACAGTTCACGAATTGGAGTGAACAAACCGGTATAAGTTGCTGGGTTCGAACGTGGCGTACGACCAATCGGGCTCTGGTCAATATCAACCACTTTATCCAGAAATTGCAGACCATCAATTGAATCAAACTTCTCGGCAGTCAGTGTGGTTGCACCATTCAGCTGAGTCGCTGCCAGTGGCAACAGAGTCCGGTTAATCAACGTAGATTTTCCAGAACCTGAAACACCGGTAACACAGGTCATGATCCCTAAAGGAATGGTCAGATCGACTTTCTTCAGGTTATGCCCGGCAGCACCCATCAATTTGATCTGTTCTTCCGGTTTCGGTGGCTGAACCCGTTTTTTCGGTACTTCAATTTTCAGTTTGCCAGACAGATATTTACCGGTCAGGGAATCTTTGTTTTCAGCGAGTTCCTGATAAGTTCCTTCTGCAATCACATGACCGCCATGCACACCGGCACCCGGACCAATATCAATAATATGGTCTGCAGCACGAATTGCATCTTCATCATGTTCGACCACTAAAACAGTATTACCGAGGTCACGTAGACGAATCAGGGTTTGTAACAGGCGATCATTATCACGCTGATGCAGACCAATCGAAGGTTCATCCAGCACATACATCACGCCCATGAGACCAGCACCAATTTGTGAGGCCAGACGGATACGCTGTGCTTCACCACCAGACAGGGTTTCAGCAGAACGGGACAGGCTCAAATAGTTCAGACCGACTGATACCAGGAAGTGCAGGCGTTCACGGATTTCCTTGAAAATCTTGTCCGCAATTTCACCACGGGCACCTTCCAGATTAATCCCCTGATAATAGCTTTCTGCATCACCAATTGACATGCGGGTAACGTCGGCAATGGTCTTATCCAGAATTTTCACATTACGCGAGATTTCATTCAGACGTGAACCATCACAAGCATCACAGGCAGCATTAGAGAGATACTGCGCCAGATCATCACGCACATAATTGCTTTCAGTTTCGCGGTAACGGCGTTCCAGATGCGGCAAGATACCTTCAAATGGCATCACCCGGTTATGACGACGACCACGTTCATCAATATAGCTCAGGTCAATTTTTTCTTTGCCGGTACCGTAAAGGAATTTCTTCTTGGTGTTGGCATCCAGTTCATTCCAAGGCGTTTCTAGAGAAAAACCGAAATGCTCGGCTACTTTTTGCAGCATGCCATAATAATACGGACGCTGACGATCCCAGCCACGAATCGCACCCTGGCTGATACTAACTTCCTGATTGGGAATCAGTTTGTCTGCACTAAAATGGCTACGGGTACCCAAACCATCACAGACCGGGCAGGCACCGAAGGGATTGTTAAATGAAAACAGGCGTGGCTCCAGTTCTGCCACAGCGCGGTCACATTCCGGACAGGAGTGTTTGGCAGAAAACACGCGATCATCATTTTCGCCTTTCATCCAGGACAGGATCGCAATATCTCCACCGAGACGCAGTGCAGTTTCAAAACTTTCTGCAATCCGGTTACCGAGATCATCACGCACCTTAAAGCGGTCAACTACGACTTCAATAGTATGTTTTTTCTTTTTGTCCAACTCAGGTGGCGGATCAATTTCCATGATCTCGCCATCGACACGTGCACGCACAAAGCCCTGGCTTTGCAGTTGCTCAAATAACGCTGTGTACTCACCCTTACGTTCACGCACGACAGGCGCTAACAATAACAGCGCAGTGCCTTCTTCCAGTTCTTTAACCGCATCGACCATTTCAGTTACGGTCTGTGCCACCATAGGCAGGTCGTGTTCCGGACAGTAAGGTGTACCTACGCGTGCATAGAGCAGACGTAAATAGTCATAGATTTCGGTAATGGTACCTACAGTCGAACGCGGGTTGTGGCTAGTCGATTTCTGTTCGATAGCAATGGCCGGGCTTAAGCCCTCAATCGAATCAACTTCCGGCTTTTCCATTTGCGAAAGGAATTGACGCGCATAGGCAGACAAAGATTCTACATAACGACGTTGACCTTCCGCATATAACGTATCGAATGCCAATGAGGACTTACCTGAACCAGACAGTCCCGTAATCACCACAAACTTGTCGCGTGGAATATCAAGGTTCACATTTTTCAGGTTATGGGTACGTGCACCTCGAATACGGATGTGACTTTGGCTCATGCAATGATCCTAGAAAATTCATCAAAAACCTTTATATGATACCGAATGAAAAATGTTCAAGTGCAAATAAAAGTATTTTAAACGTCAAGTTGTGTCGGATATTGGTCAAAAGATCAGTACTAAAGCAACTGAGTAAAAACGTGGAGTGAATTTGCTTTCTTCAAAACGTCTAATGGATGAAATGTCATACTGTATAATGCAATAAAATTAGCTTCACTTTCCATCATTTATAGTTTTTATAAAATAAAAAAGCCCTGTATTAAACAGGACTCAGTTAATAGAAACTAAAATTAATCATCCAGACCTGGCCACTGGCGCTGTTCATAAGCACTGTCCCAGAACAACCATTCCAGACGTGCTGCATGGGTATAGGCCTGATGCATTTTTTCCAGAGTATCGGCATCGACCCGCGCTGCCACCCGATCCACAGTAGCAATTACATTGCGTACCGCTGTATGAAAATCTTCACCAGCATAAGTATCAATCCAGGCCTGATACGGATTATTCGGCGCTGCCTTATCGACAATATCCTTACCGACTTCTGCATAGATCCAGAAACATGGCAAAAGGGCAGCTAGAACCACCGGATAACTTTCTGCCCAGGCCGTTGCCTGTAAATAAGAAGTGTAATGATGGCAGGCCAGAGTCAAAGGTGTATTTTCAAATTGGGTTTTGCTGATGCCAAAATCCTGCATAAAGCCATCATGCAGGCTGCGTTCGACCACAATGGCAGTTTTAGCGGCCTCACTAAACTGGATTACGTCATCTGCTTCAAAAGCTTTTGCTGCACAGACCGCCAGTGCACGGCCATAAGCCAGCAGATAATGTGCATCCTGAATCACATAATGACTAAAGGCTTCACGGCTTAATGTTCCCTGCGCCAGTTGCTGGTTAAAAGGCAAGGCCAATGTCTTTTGATAAAGTCCGAGATTACGTTGCCATACGTCTTGAGAGAAACTCATACTGAAATCCTTAGCAGTTGAAGTCAAAACATCCAGCACTATAGCAAAGATGAATCTGTTTAAAAGATCAGCAAATCTGAAAAGCAGAAAATACTTAAAAATGGTTCAGGAAGTGCTTTGGTTTATGCGGCAAAAGTTTCATAATTGGGACAACTTTTAGTCTTAGTATTTCTCTACGTTTAAAGAAATGCATTTAATGAAATTTATCTAAGGTCGATATATATGTTGAAACACTTTGGTTTCTCAATCGTATTTTCGATCGTGTGCCTTGGTTTGTCTGCTTATTGGGGATTTACCCATGGTCCGGAAGCGGGCCTGCAAACCATGTTCACAGCACTGACCATTACCGCTATTCTGGCGATTATGGAAGTGTCGTTGTCGTTTGATAACGCGGTTGTCAATGCATCCGTCCTGCGCGGTTGGGATCATTTCTGGAAAATGATTTTCCTGACAGTCGGGATTCTGGTTGCAGTTTTCGGGATGCGCCTGATTTTCCCGGTGGTCATTGTGGCCGTGACTGCGGATATGGGCTTTATGGAAGTGGTGCAGCTCGCCTTAAATGCACCCAAAGAATATTCGGCCAAACTAATGGCACATCATGCCGAGATTTCTGCCTTTGGTGGTGCCTTCCTGATGCTGGTATTCCTAAACTTCTTCCTGGATGAAGAAAAAGACACCCACTGGTTCCGCATGCTGGAACGCCGTCTGGCGCATCTGGCAAACGTTCCGGCGATGTCGGTCTTTATTACCCTGATTGCTTTATTAATCATGGATTTCCAGGTTGAAGAAGCAAAACGTCTGGATGTTATTCTGGCCGGGATCTGGGGGATCGTGATTTATATCGGCGTACAGGTCCTAAGCCATATGCTAGGCGGGGAACCGGAAGTAGACGAAGAGGGTAATGCTGTTCGTCACGATGCTGAAGGTGTACCGACTGGAGTGGTGAAAGCCGGTTTTGGTGGCTTTCTGTACTTAGAAGTGCTGGACGCCTCTTTCAGTTTTGACGGTGTGATCGGTGCCTTTGCGATTACGTCTGACGTGGTAATCATCATGTTAGGCCTGGCCATCGGTGCGATGTTCGTACGTTCCATGACTATTTATCTGGTCGATAAAGGCACGCTGGATGCCTATATCTATCTGGAACATGGCGCACACTATGCGATTGGTGCTCTGGCATTTATCATGCTGGCAAGCAGTACCGGTGTACATATCCCTGAAGTGGTAACTGGTCTAATCGGTGTGGCTTTCATTATCTGGGCAGTCATTGCTTCAATCCAATATACCAAGCGTCAGTTATTAAAAGCAGGCAAATAGTCCTGTGATCGCTGAACAGAAGCGTAGCTCCGGCTACGCTTTTTTATTTTTCAGATAGTCCTCATCTTTATTTCAAATAAAATTCATGCATTCCTTTGAGCGGAATGGCCTATAATCTGCGCATCAAGATTAACTAACTCGATCGCCAGACTTTATGATGAATGCCTTAGAACGTCGCTCGACCTTTGCCCTGAGCAGTATTTTCGCACTGCGCATGCTGGGGTTGTTTATGATCATCCCTGTATTCTCTGTAGCAGGGCAGTCATATGAATATGCTACGCCGGCACTGATTGGTCTGGCGGTGGGTATTTATGGCCTGACACAGGCCATTTTGCAGATTCCGTTTAGCCTGATCGCGGACCGCTATAGCCGTAAGCCACTGGTGGTTTTAGGCTTGTTGTTATTCGCTCTAGGTGGCGCGATTGCTGCAATGTCTGACACCATTTATGGCGTGATCATTGGTCGTGCGATTGCCGGTGGTGGGGCAGTTTCAGCAGTGGTAATGGCCTTATTGGCTGATGTGACCCGTGAAGAAAACCGCATGAAAGCCATGGCGGTGATGGGCATGAGTATCGGCCTGTCCTTTGTGGTGGCCTTTACCATGGGGCCGTGGGTGACAGGACTGGTCGGCATTTCTGGTCTGTTCTGGGTGACTACCGTAATGGGCTTGGCTGCGATTGCGATGCTGTTGATGGTTCCTAAAGTCACTCGTCATCATAAAAATTTTCAGCAAGGTTATGTAGAGCAGCTAAAACAGGTCCTGAAAATGGGAGACCTGAACCGTCTGCATATTTCAGTATTTACCCTGCATTTGCTACTTACAGCGATGTTTATTTATGTGCCATCGCAACTGATTGAAGTTGCTGAACTGCCATTATCGAGCCATGGCTGGGTCTATCTGCCGCTGCTGGTTGTAAGCTTGTTTTTTGCCTTCCCAAGCATTGTACTGGCAGAAAAATACCGCAAGATGCGCAGCATTTTCCTGACAGCGATTGGCGGTATTATCCTGGGTCTGCTGATCATGATTTTTGGTTTTGAGTCTAAATATGTGCTGATCGGTGGATTGGGATTATTCTTTATTGCTTTTAATGTCATGGAAGCCTTACTGCCCTCCTGGCTATCCAAAGCAGCCCCGATTCAATCCAAAGCCACTGCGATGGGCGTGAATGCCAGTAGTCAGTTCCTGGGCGCATTCTTTGGCGGGATCATTGGTGGACAATTGTTGTTACTCAACAACACTTCGCTCGGTTGGAGTATTTTATCGGCAATTGCTATAATTTGGCTGCTCATGAGTTTTGGGTTGGCTCAACCACGCTATCTTTCATCGCTCGTGCTTCGTCTGCCAGAGAGTAAACAAACAGATGAATGGACTTCTCAACTTTTGGCGATTCGTGGTATTGAAGAGGTTGTGGTCATGTCTGAACAGCAAGTCGCCTTTGTCAAGGTCGATAAACAGCAGGTTGATGATGTTTCGCGACAACAATTAACGCACTTGTTAGGTAAAGAGGTAGCCATTTAAACATAACTCTTATAAAGTAAAATATAGAAATAAATAGGAAGTGTACGTCTGATGCGTGGTGTTAATAAGGTCATTTTAGTTGGTACTTTAGGTCGAGATCCTGAGACCAAAACTTTCCCAAATGGTGGTTCTCTCACTCAATTCTCTATCGCAACCAGCGATTCATGGACTGATAAAAATACGGGCGAACGTAAAGAGCAAACCGAATGGCACCGTATTGTGCTGCATAACCGTTTAGGTGAAATTGCACAGCAATATCTGCGCAAAGGTTCTAAAGTTTATATCGAAGGTTCATTACGTACCCGTCAATGGACAGATCAAAGCGGTCAAGAACGCTACACAACGGAAATCCGTGGTGAGCAAATGCAAATGCTGGATTCTGGTCGTCCACAAGGCGAGCAGGGCGATAACGGGTTTAACCAGCCACGTTTTAATAACAATAACCAGGGTGGCGGTTATAGCAATAATTCACAAGGTGGTTATGGCTCAGCGCCTCAGCAAGGCGGTTTTAACAATAATCAGGGCAGTGGTTATGGCAACAATAACCAAAATAACCAGGGTGGTTATGCGCCGAAGTCTGCACCTGCTCCAGTAGCAGCACCTGCAGCTGATCTGGATGATGATCTTCCGTTCTAATCCCGACATTAGAAAGGTAAATCATCATCAAAACCCGCCATTTGGCGGGTTTCTTCATCTATAGAACTTTTTATTTTTTCACCGAGACCCACATGGTGATCACCGCCCGAAACACAACTTCTTCTGTAGTATCTTTAATTTCTACATTGACCAGATAATCGCTGCCTTCCTTCCATATAAAGTTAGGCTCGGCGGGTGTCGCAATCGCAACCAAGTCAGTAGTAGCTTTTTTGACATATTCGACCTGCATGCCTTTAGGAATCCAGCGATGGGTCTTTGGAACGGTTGCATCGGTCATGGTACCGCCTGCCAGTTCAGCCATGTTACACATGGCAATCGCGTGTACAGTGCCTAAATGATTCAGTACGGCACGATGTTTCTTAATGCTCACTGCACAATAACCAGGCTTTAAATCTTCAAACAATGGAGAAATACTGCCGAAATAAGGTGCTTTTAGACAAAGTAATTTAGAAAAAAGATATTTACCGGCTGGCTTATTTTCTAAGCTTTTCCAGATTTTTAGGGCTTGGCTCATTTATAACTTCCTGTATATTATTTTTTAATCAGAATAATATTCTCATACAGAATATTATTCTGTATTGGCGCATCTGACAAAAACCAGACATCAGGCTGCCAGCCTGCTTTTAAAAATAGAGAGGATTTAAATATTAAAGATGCAAAACATGGAATTGCTGGAAAGGATTTTTAAGGGAAGACGGGCTTTACTCAAACGTCAGATTCTGGAATGTGCATTGACAGAGTTTCTGCGTACAGGCATTGCTGCGACTACGATTGAAATGATCCGTGATCAGGCCGATACCAGTATCGGGGCGATCTATCATCATTTTAAAAACAAGGAGGGGATCATTGCGGCACTGTATATTGCAGCGCTCACAGATCAGTCAACGCAGCGTTTGCAGGCTCTGTCACAAGTTCAGGGTATTGAACAAGGCATAGAGGCGGTGATTCAGAGTTATATCGATTGGGTCGTAGCGTATCCTGATTTTGCCCGCTTTCTTTATGCCGCGCATCATACAGTTCAAAGCAGTGATTTCAAAAAGGAGTTACAGCAGTCGAATCAGCAGCGCAATCAGGAATTAAAGCAATGGCTGGCTCAGCAGGCAGATATCGGGCAATTACAAGCTGTTCCCTTAGAACTGCTTATGTCACTGATCATTGGACCCACTGAAAGTTATTGCCGGAGCTGGTTATCTGGTCGAGTTCAAACCTGCCCTAAATACTATGCAGCAGCCTTAGCAAAATCGGCTTGGCAATCTATACAGCATTTTCAAGAAAGTGAATCCGCCAAAATCGATTAAACAAATCAGAAAGATAAAAATAAAAGGAATTATAAATCTAAAAAACCGATAGTTTTTATGAAAAGTTACGGTTTTACCTATTGGTAGTTTTTGCGTATTCTTAACTACATCAAATGAACACACACTTTCACGAATAGATAGGAATAGACTTATGAGTTTAATCAATACTGAAGTTAAGCCATTCAATGCAACTGCTTACCACAATGGCCAATTTATTGAAGTGTCTGAGCAGGACATGAAAGGCAAATGGTCTGTAGTATTCTTCTATCCTGCTGACTTCACATTTGTTTGTCCAACAGAATTAGGCGATCTTGCTGATCAGTATGCTGAATTCCAGAAACTGGGCGTAGAAATCTACTCAGTATCTACAGACACGCACTTCACGCACAAAGCTTGGCATGACACCTCTGACGTAATTGGTAAAATCCAGTACCCAATGATCGGCGATCCAACCTGGACTTTGGCGAAAAACTTTGAAGTGCTGATTGAAGCTGATGGTCTGGCGGATCGTGGTACTTTCGTGATCGATCCAGACGGTAAAATCCAGATCGTTGAAATCAACGCGGGTGGTATCGGTCGTGATGCACAAGAACTGCTTCGTAAAGTAAAAGCGGCTCAATATGTACACGCTCACCCAGGTGAAGTATGTCCGGCAAAATGGAAAGAAGGTGAAGCGACTCTTGCTCCTTCAATCGACCTGGTCGGTAAAATCTAATTCGATAACACGTTATCGAAGTTGAAAAAACTCAGCCCTCAGCGCTGGGTTTTTTATTGTCTACCGGAATTGAAATAATAAACTTAAATGGTATAACCTCTATGACCTTCTGCCGCAGCACGCAAGCCTTCAACCAAATGTTCAATCAGTTTTTCCATGACCAGACGCTGGCCTTTGCGTGAGACATAGACCAGTTGGACAGTACCCATATTGGAACACCATTCTGGCAGGATGTGAATCAGGCGACCTACTTTCAGATCTTCTTCCACGGTTAAATAAGGCAGATCGGCAATGCCCAAGCCATCCAGTGCAGAATAATACACACCAGCCAGATCATTACTTTTGATTCGCGGTTCCAGTGGAATATCCATTTGTTCCTTGTTATTCGTGTGATATAGATGCCACTGATAATGCTGTTTTTGAGTGCCGAGAACGATAGTAGGAAAATTATTGATTTCAGTTGGATATTGTAGCTGTTGACTCTTGAGCAGTTCCGGGCTGGCGACCAGACAATGCGTAGTTTTAATCACATCCCGAACCACGATGCTGGAATCTTCATTGGCCTCAAAGTTGGTGCGGATGGCAAGGTCAATATCATCATGCAGTACATCGACGCGGCGGCTGGTGATTTCCATTTCGACCTGTACTTGCGGATAGGCTTTTAAGAATTCATTCAGTAACTGGCGAATCTGGAAACGCATCATCACTGAAGGGCAGCTGAACTTGACCAAACCTTGCGGTTCGCTTTTCTGCTTGAGTAGGACACTATGGGCACATTCCACCTGCTGAATCAGCTTTTCACATTCCTGATAAAATTCTTGACCAAGTGGTGTCACTTTAAAATGCCGGGTTGAACGCTGAATCAGGGTAACGTTAAAACGTGCTTCCAGTTCCAGAATACGACGACTGAGTTTGGACTTGGTGATGCCAGAGGCGTCACTGGCTGCACTAAAACCACCATGCTTTACCACTAGGTAGAAATAATAATAGTCATCAAAAGAATGCACGTTTCACCTCAATCGCCCTGTGTTTATGCCATATCCATCATAGGGGAAATCTGACTTGGGCTATATATTTTCTAGCAAAATCTCATTTGATTTTTATACTAAAAAGCGACCCATGGGCCGCTTTTTTAAGTTGTAGCAGATTATTTCTGTGTTGTGTTCTGGTTATAGCTATTGATCAGGTTACGGTAATCTGGGATATGGTTGCTGAATAAAGTACCCAGACCTTCAATATCATTACGCCAGTCACGGTGCAGTTCACAAGCCATGCCGAACCAGGTCATCAACTGCGCACCCGCCTGAGACATACGATTCCATGCCGAGTCACGGGTCAGATGATTAAAGGTACCTGAAGCGTCAGTCACCACGAATACGTCAAATTCTTCTTCCAGTGCAGACAGAGCAGGAAAGGCCACACAGACTTCAGTCACGACACCAGCAATAATCAGCTGTTTCTTACCTGTAGCTTTTACTGCTTTGACAAAGTCTTCATTATCCCAGGCATTGATCTGGCCAGGACGGGCAATGTACGGTGCATCCGGGAACATGTCTTTCAATTCAGGTACTAGGGGACCATTTGGACCCTGTTCAAAACTGGTCGTCAGAATCGTTGGCAGATTGAAATATTTTGCCGCTGCAGCCAGTGCCAGCACATTGTTCTTGAATTTGTCCGGGTCAATATCACGTACCAGCGATAGCAGGCCAGTTTGATGATCGACCAGCAATACAGCTGCATTGTCCTTGTCTAAACGCACATAGGGTTTTGCCATTTTTATTTTCCTCTAATGAAATCAGGTGAGCAGATCAGCCACTGATGGCGACATGCGGTGATTACATGGTAGAGATAAAAATAGGACAAATTAAGCCTAAATTCCGGGATAGTTAATCTCAAAAATAGAATAATGGGAAAATTAAAATAAAATTCAGTATTTATTGGTGACAATTTTCATGATTTAAACCTACTATTGTCTTATATTTGGGATACTGCATTTCAGTAGCCTAGTGTCGAGAACTGCCTGTAAAGCATACAATGGCTGCATGTTCATCCTATTGTATATAGGAGTAAAAGATGAAAAAAGTCATTGGTGTCTACCGTAATCAAAACATGCACTGGGTCGGTGACGGCTTCCCGGTGAAAAACCTGTTTTCTTATGATCGTCTGGGGCAGGCCATTAGTCCATTTCTACTGCTGGACTATGCAGCGCCGTATCATTTTGCATCGACTACTGAGCAGCATGGTGTAGGTTCGCATCCGCATCGTGGTTTTGAAACTGTAACCTTGGCTTATCAGGGTGCAGTGACCCACCAGGACTCCAGTGGCGGTGGCGGTACGATTCAGACCAGCGATGTGCAGTGGATGACAGCGGGTGCAGGGGTGGTGCATGAAGAATTTCATTCTCCAGATTTTGCGCAAAAGGGCGGCCTGTTTGAAATGGTTCAACTCTGGGTCAACTTGCCAGCCAAAGACAAAATGACCGCGCCACGTTATCAGGCCATTACTGCAGCTGAGATTCCACGGATTGAAATGGATGAAGGTGCAGGACATATCCGGGTGATTGCCGGAGAATTCGGAGGTCATCATGGCCCTGCGCATACCTTTAGTCCGGTGAATGTCTGGGATGGCGAGCTAAAAGCGGAGTATGAAACTACGTTGCATGTACCTACCGGACATAATGCTTTGCTGGTTGTACTGGCGGGTGAGCTGGTGGTAAATGGCAGTCAAAAAGTCCTGGATAGCTCTATTGTGATGTTTGCGCGCGATGATGATCCTGAAATTCAGCTACAGGCCGATCAGGACACTAAATTTTTGCTTTTGACCGGTGAGCCGCTGAATGAACCTATTCAAGGCTATGGCCCATTTGTAATGAATACCAAGGAAGAAATTATTCAGGCATTTCAAGATTTTAATCAGGGTAAATTTGGTGAAATCGCGGTACAGGCCGAATAATACAGTCAGTCTTAAAACAAAGAAGCCTCTGCACAAGCAGAGGCTTTTTTTTCTAATGCGCTGGAATTTCTTGTCGTTTTTACGAGTTTCTTGGATAAATTCATTTTGTTTATCTCTATGAATTTATCTCTTTCTTGTGCTGCATATTATAGAGTGTTTTGCGGTCTTTGTAAACCGATGATTAAAAAATCGGTTAATTAAATCATTTGTTTTTTAAAGATTTATTTTTAAATATTTAAATATAATGGCGGTTTAAGTTACTCTATATAAAGACGTTTTTTGCTATTCAAAAAATGTAATTTATTTGTAAAGTTACGTTAACTCAGACTTACGAAAAAAAAGTATTCTGGAAGATTTTAATAACCTATTTGCCGAAAGCATGGTTCATAATTTCTTTTAGTTTTTCAATGACGGATGATCAGATTGGATATCGCAGTAATTGGTAGTGGCATGGCTGGACTGGCTACTGCCAGAATTCTTCAGGACGCAGGACATCGCATTACTATTTTTGAAGCGCTTCAAGGTCGCGGCATGGACAGTCATAGTCTCGAATTTGAAGGAGGCCTCATTGACGCACCTTTACGTGTGATGAATCCTTATCTGTGGAAAAATACCTTAAGTCTGGCGACTCATCTGGGCATTAAAACTTACCCGGTACGTACCTATATGGCCTGTAGCTGGCTGTTTGAAGACCGGGTAGAAACCTGGCTAACCACGTCACGTAGCCGGATTGGCAATATTCCGATTATCAATAACCGCAAAGGCATCCAGCAATATGGCTGGCGTCTGGTTAAAGGTTTGCTGCAACTCAAAACAGCCTTGGCAAAATTCTTTAAATCCAAAAATCAGGACATCAGCCTGGCAGAATTTATCAATCGCAATGAGATTGAAGAAGTGTTCTGGCATGGTGCGGTGATGCCGGTGCTGTATACCATCTGTACCTGTAATCCAAAAACCATTGGTGAATGGCCAGCCAAACCTTTATTGATTTTCCTGCGTCAGCTAACGGATGGTGATGCCTTGTTACGTATACAGGGCGGTACTCCGGCTTTGGTAGACAAGCTGATTGAAGGCATTCACATTGAAAGTGGTGCGCCGATCGTTTCGGTAAAAGAGCAGGGCGACAAAGTACTGGTAGAAAATGCAGCTGGTCTGTCGAAAACCTTTGATCGTGTGGTTGTGGCGACACCAACCAATCATATTGATGAATTCCTGGATCATGAACAGTTTGGCCGTGATATCGAGCTGTTAAAGAAATTCAAATTTGAACAGGGTGAATTGGTCATTCACCGCGATAGCAGCGTGATGCCACCGAAACGTAAGGATTGGGCTGTACTCAGCTATATGATGGATCGCAAGTTTACCCGTCAGCAATTTACGGTTTGGCTGAATGCGGTTGAACCGAGTCTGGTGGGTAAATCACCAGTATTCCAGACCTGGCGTCCTGTGACTGAGATTGATCCGAAAAAAGTGATTTCATCAGTGACCTTGACCCGTGCGGTAGTAGATGCCAATACCATCGCCCTCAATAAAGAATTACAGCATCGTCATCTGGAAATGAACCGTAAAGTGTTCTACTGCGGCTCATGGTCATCGGACGGTTTACCAATCTTGGAATCTGCAGTGACTTCTGCCATGAAAATTGCTGCAATTATGGGAGCACCGTTGCCATTTGAAGGACTTAAACCTAAGATCGAGGTAGCACCCCAACTCGGTTATTGATTGATGCAATGGTTTCAGGCACTTCGTCAGCGTCTTCCTCAACATAAATATGCAATTGATGCTTCGTTGCTGGGAGACCAGTCGCAGTTGCCCTGGAGCAATCTGGGTTATTGGCGGGAAGGGCAGCAGGATTATGTAGCTGCCTGTCGAACTTTGGCCGACCATTTGGCAGAAATGGTCGGTTTAAATTCAAAGGATAAATTGCTGGATCTGGGCTGTGGCCAGGGTGCCAGCCTGTTGCACTGGCAGCAACACTATCAGGTGCAATATCTGGCCGGTGTAGAACTTCAGCCTGCTTGTGTGGCGAATATTCAGCAACATTTACCTAATCTCAATGCCATCTATCCGGCTTCTTTCCTGCGTTTAAAAGACATGCATTTTTCCCAGCGCTTTGATGTGGTGCTATGTCTGGATGCTGCCTATCATAGTTCCGTTCCCGAACTTCTAGATCAGGTACGCAGTGTTTTGAACACCAATGCACGGATTGGCTTTCATCATCTGATCTTGTCGGAAAAATGGAACAGCTTGAATGCGCTGCAAAAGCGTAAATATCAGTTTCTGCTGACATCCGCCGATGTCAATTTAAAAAACCTGATGTTGAAAAATGAGCTTTATCATTGTTTGGAAAATTTTGAATTTAAGAATATTCAGATTGAAGATCTGTCCGAAGCGGTATTTTCAGGTTTTGCTGATTATGTAAATCAGAATTTAAATACAAAGAAATTGAAACAAAAAGGCAAAAGACTGGATCAGTTTAAAATCCAGATGACGGCAAAGCTTTGTCAGAAGTTATATCAGGATGGGATTGTAAGATATGTGCAGGTGACGGCACAGGCGATCTGAGTATTCAAGGCAAAAAACAGCTATATAAAAATGCCAAACCCAGAAACATCAAAGCCTCACTAAAAAGCGAGGCTAAGAAAATGGTGCCGGCACACGGATTCGAACTGTGGACCTACTGATTACAAGTCAGTTGCTCTACCAACTGAGCTATGCCGGCGTTGTGGAGTGCATTTTACAGATTTTTCTTAAGGGCGCAAGCCAAAAAATAACCGTTCAATCTTATAACCAATTTTTTATTGCTGATCATTGAATCATCTTCACTCAGGCATCTACATTTAAATCATGAAATTGCCCATATCAGTGATATGGGCAACGGTAAAGGGCTGATATTTAAAATCTATTATGAGTGAGTTAAAAGGGAATTATCTGCTTTTGAGTATCCGATCCAGGTCTTGTGCGCATTCCTCTAAAGTAAAGGCCATATCAAACTGCATTTGAGGTTTGAGTTCTTGAGCAAGACTTCTCCACTGTTCAATTAGTTTTAGGGCTTTTTGAATCTTATGTTTGTTGACGTCTTTGGCAATGGTCGGGGTATAACCACCGCGTTTGGCATTTTTTATCTGTTTCATGTAGTTTGCGCTGTTATTCATGTCCACTCTCCGAATAGCAGTGTTTCCACTTTTTTCTAACCCAAATAAGGAAGACTCAAGCAATAACATTTTCTATCTTTTGGTTTTTATTCTCCTTTTATCCTGTTTTGATTCCACCATAACATAGCGATGATGACAATTAAATTAAGCTATTTTTATGCCAGTTTTTGTCTTCATCATATAAATAAACTAAAAGAAGAACATAAAGTTAAGAAAGTAATAAAAATGGATATATCATGGTTTTATCCAGAAAATTTATTTAAATATATCTCAGCCTATATCCTTACATCTTTAAATCTATCAAAAGAAAAGGCAAGCAATACTCACCTCAAAAATAATTAGTAAAACGAATTATCCTTTTTCAACTCATCTGTCCAAAGTGCTCACTCTTAGTATTCTAGACTATAAAAAAGCCCAATATAAAATTGGGCTAGGGCTTAAGGCTCGACTTCTAACGGATCACCATCTTCAGGACGAAGATGACGTGTGCCATCATCCGCAGGATCTACACTTGATCCATCTTTGGTGATCGGATTGTACATTTCATCCTCTTTTTTATCGTCAGTGAACTCCTCATCTTCGAAATCCAGAGGCTCATTATCATCATCAAAATTTAGGGGCTTTTCATCATCTTTCATAGCGATCCATCATTTTTTACCAAGATAGGATCATGCTCGAATATTCCTCAGTGTCATTCAACAGCCATCCGGCATCATTTATGTAACTTGTATAGTTATTCTTTTATTTTTAATCCATTCCCTAATAATTTCGGCAACAAAAAAGGCTTAAATCCTTTAGGATTAAGCCTTCTAATGCACCTTCTAAGACATCATGTGGCTACATGATAATGAATTTTGGCGGTGAGAGTGAGGAAGCTAGGTTTTATAATTAAGTATTTGAATTTTATAAATATTATTGACTATTTTCCCACAAAAATACCCTCAAACAAAATAATAATTGAGTTTTTTGATCAATTAGGTTGGGGAAATTATAATTAGATACATGATTACTCTTTAGTCCCAAAAGCTTAATTGATCAACGCTGATCATATTACACTACATTTCTGCCATTTCATCAGATATAATTTTTTCTATTGTTTCATAGGTTTGATGAGCTATTTGTTCAGCATGAGGCGTAGCTAAATCTGCTCCAACTTTATTAGGAATATAAAAATTATTATTCATTCTTTCTATAATAGCTTCATTCTCAAAGAATTCATCTGCTGGAAGTCCAGCATCTGCTCCTGAATCATTAATATATTTTCCAGCCAAGTCTAAATACAAACATTTTTTTGATTTTTGAAATGTAATATAGCAATTCGAGATAAGATCTTTAATTCCTATAATTCCACTTTCTTTAAAAGTATCATACACTTGTTTGGACGATGTCTTAATTTCTGCAGGATTAGGTTGTAAGTAATATAATAGTCCAGTTTCGTATGTGGACATCGCTCTTTCATCAGTAACTGTATTGGCTTCATCACTTTCTGCATAAACTTCTTCACTATCATTCATTAACTCTGAATCAGCTAGGCTGTAATCTTCTTCAATTCCTGTCGCCTCTACCGCAGCGGCATCTGCTGCTGCTTCAGCTTCTTCAGCAGCCTCTCTTGCCTCTTCAGCAGCTAGAATTGCTTCTACATCGGATTTATCCGATAAACTCTGCATATATGAGTTTGCTACAATTACAATTATGAAAATCAAAGCTAATGCAATACAAGTACTACCTATTTGTATGAAAACTTTTTTCTTTGAAATTATCCAATTTTTAAATTTTATAAAAGGGGAGAAAATAGAAAAGCTATTTGGGACATCAATGGAGATATTCATTTTGAAACTTTTAGAATCAGCTTCTTGGCTGTTGTCTTTTGAGCCGTTAGTGGAGTTGGTTTTATTTTGCTGTTCAAAAGCTGCTCTTTGAGCTCGCATAAACTCTTCTTGTTCCTTCTTCTTAATATATTCTTCTTGTTGCTGCTTACGTCGGGCTTGTTCTGTAAGAAATTGATCATAATTTTTACGTTTAATTGGATCGATTAAAGTTTCATATGCTTCTCTAATTTTAATCATTATTTCATTTGCATCATTACCTTTATATCGATCTGGATGATATTTTTGAGCCAACCCTTTATATGCAAGCTTAATAATTTCTTCTGGTGCATCTTGAGAAATATGCAATATTTCATATAAATTCATAAATTATTTCTTTCATAAATTAATTTTAATTAAGGCATTAGACCCCCTCTAATGCCTTAAAACTTAATATTCAAATATCCAGCTTCGGTAAAGCCTTCATTATCTCCCTCGTTTCAAAACTGATCATAATCACACGCAAGAACAGTTCAAGCGGGTATAAATTTGAATGACTATGACATTTTTGTCGTCCATTCCTTAGAGAATGAAGGCTGATACCCGCAAATATACCCGCAAAAGTGCGGGTATTCTACTGTTATGCTATGGAGTGTATTAGATAATAAAAAAGGCCTAAACCTTTTAGATTTAAACCTTTTAGGACTGCATACGATTGCATGAGTATAAAATTTGGCGGTGAGAGAGGGATTCGAACCCTCGATACGCTATAAACGTATACACACTTTCCAGGCGTGCTCCTTCAGCCACTCGGACACCTCACCATGGCCGTGGATGATATAGAAAAAAAGCCAGTCTGCCAAGCTTGAAACAATTGATTTGCGGAAAAACTTTGAACGCAGTGCTATGATTCGCAAAAATGCTTGTTAAAAACGAAGACGATATATGCAAAGCACTGCACAGAAAGCAGCTCTCCCGGTAATTACGCTGGCTGCGCTTGGGGTTGTTTTTGGAGATATTGGAACCAGTCCATTGTATGCACTACGCCAATGTTTCCTGACGTCGCACCTTGCCATTAGTGAAGCTTCGGTGTTGGGCATTTTGTCCTTGATCTTCTGGTGCATCATGCTGACGGTGAGCTTCAAATACGTCACTATTATCATGCGTGCCGATAACAACGGTGAGGGCGGAATCATGTCCTTACTAGCTCTCAATTTGCGAACCACACGTATTTCTGATGACAAGAAAATTTACCTGATTGCGCTCGGCTTTATTGGGGCATCGCTGTTTTTTGGTGACGGGATCATTACCCCGGCAATTTCTGTGTTATCTGCGGTTGAAGGGCTGAGTATAGCCACACCTGTGTTTAATCAATGGTTAGAACCTCTATCGATCGGGATTATTGCGGGACTCTTTCTGGTACAACGTCATGGTACTGGAACCATGGGCAAATTTTTTGGTCCGTTGACCTTACTCTGGTTCCTGTCAATTGGTGGTTTCGGTTTGTGGAGTATTATTCAGACCCCGACAGTACTGGCTATGGTGAATCCATACTGGGCCTATCATTTTGTGGTCGATCAGCCTTTTGTAGCCTTCTTGACCATGGGCGCCGTGATTCTGACCATGACTGGTGGTGAAGCCATTTATGCCGATATGGGGCATTTTGGTCGTCTGCCGATTCGTCTGGCTTGGTTCATTATCGTATTGCCATGTTTGTTGCTCAATTATGCTGGACAAGGGGCATTATTGCTGCGCCGTCCTGAAGCACTGGAAAATCCTTTTTATATGCTGCTTCCGGAATGGGGCTTATATCCAATGATTGGTTTGGCCACAGCAGCTGCTGTGATCGCCTCACAGGCCGTCATTACCGGGGTATTCTCCATGGTGAATCAGGCCATTCAACTGCGTTATTTGCCACGCCTGAGTGTAAAACATACCTCAGCCGAAGAGCGTGGCCAGATTTATCTGCCCTTCATTAACTGGATGCTGTTTATTTCTGTAGTGATTCTGATTTTACTCTTTGAAAATAGCGCCCGCCTAGCGAGTGCTTATGGGGTTGCAGTCACTATGACCATGCTCTGTGGCACCATTTTAATCAGCATTCTGGCTTATGGTTTCTGGCGCTGGCCGATCTGGAAAGTGGTGTTATTTGCCACACCATTCCTGATGCTGGATCTGGTTTTTGTAGCCTCAACGTCTTTAAAAATTGCATCAGGTGGCTGGGTACCGATCCTGCTCGGAGCGGCATTATTTACGATTCTGATGACCTGGAAAGATGGTCGTGCACTGGTCTTGAACCGTCTGGAAAAAGATGCACTACCAATTGACCTATTTATTAAGAGTATTTCAATTGGAGGAGGCACCAAGTTTGTGCCGGGTGAAGCGATTTTCCTGACCGGAACTCCGACCATTGTGCCGCATGCGATGTTGCACAATATTAAGCACAACAAGGTGCTACATGAGCGCAATATTCTGGTAACAGTCATTACCCGGGATATTCCTTTTGTAGGCGATGAAGAACGGATTAAACTGGAAAAACTCAGTGAGCATTTTTATCGAGTGACAATGTATTACGGGTTTAAGGATCAGCCAAATATCCCGGAAGCATTGCAGCATGCGTATGCAGAATGGGGCTTTGAATATGACCTGATGCAGATCAGTTTCTTTATCTCCCGGGAACGGATTATGCATACGGTGGGAGAGGGAATGGCACCTTGGCGGGAAAAACTGTTTGTTTCCATGCAGCGTAATACCAGTCCGGTCAGCGACTTCTACCAGATTCCGACCAACCGGGTAGTTGAACTGGGTAGCCAGATCGAGATGTAAAAATAAAAAAACCAGAGCTAGGCTCTGGTTTTTTTAGGGGAGAGAATTTAGAAAGCTTTATAACAAATTATTGTTCTGTTGCTTCTGTCTCAACCGGCATTTCAGGGGCGGCGTTTAAAGGTGCATCTACCGCAGGATCAGCTTCAGCTTCTACTGCAATTTCAGTTTGCTCAGTCATCGCAGCCGCTTCAGGTGCAGCAGCTTGCTGTTCTTCAAGAGCTGGTTGCTCTACAGCTTCACCCATAGTCATTTCCTGTTCTGTAGCAGGGGCTGCTGGTTCAGACTCAAGATTGGCTGGAGCTGGATTGGTATCCGGCATTTCTGGTTGTGCAACAGGTGCATCAGGCATGCCTGGTGTTGGCATTGGCTGATTTGGCATTGATTGTTGTGGCTGCTGGCCTGGCTGAGCAGGTGCAGACATTGGCTGGTTTACCAGACGGATCTGTCCAGAGTTCACCAGGCTTTCCAGTGAGGCTTGCTGACCATTTACAGTGGTACTAATTTTAGCTTTAGATAAGCTTTCAAGTGTTTCACCCGCTTGTACAGGAGGCTCAGCGAATGCGCCGGCACTGATCACACTTGTAAATATTCCGAGACCTAATAACTTAGATAGTTTGGAATTCATAAATTAACTCCATTGCTAATAATTGTACGTAATTTGAGTAGTCAAATAGCTTTGCACACTCAAGACGAGGTCACAATCAAAGCTACTTAAAGGTTAAAAAACCGCGCTGAAAGCTCACTAAAAAAACGACACTTTGTTACAAGATTTAAGAATATAGGGGTAGATTGTGTAATTATTAGGCAAATAAAGAGGGTAAGATATACTTCATATACATGGCTTGTTAAGCTCGCAAAACCCCCGATTTTGATCTTAAAAGCACGTGTAGCATGGCAAAGAAGCAGCGTAAGTCGAAGAATTCAGTTTTTCAGTTTTTTAATGAAAATAGCGTGAAAGTGATCTTGGCAATGGTCGCTTCCGGGAGTTTCGCGATTGCGTTTGGCCAGGAAAAAATCAGTCAGTGGATTTCTCTGCCGTCTACATCGAATTCGAGCTGTCTGGAACAGTTTTACCGGGACATCCCGCCTTACTTAATGAAAGACAGCCTGAAAAAAGACAGTTATTCACTGTGTTTTAATGGCTTTAATGTGGGTTATTCTGGGGTATCCAAAACGCCACTTTGGGTGGCGGAGGCCTTAACACCGAAGCGTCTGAGCCAGAAAATTCCACGTGAAGACAACTTCCATGAAGAAACACGACTAAATGCTGCTCATCGTGCGACTTTGGCTGACTACCGGGGTTCAGGCTATGACCGAGGCCATATGGCGCCAAATGCGGATATGCCAAATAAAGCTGCACAGTCTGACAGTTTCTCGCTGGCCAATATGGTCCCGCAGGCACCAAAGAACAATCAGCAGGTCTGGCGCGAGCTGGAAGAAGCGACCCGAGCAATTGTGACCAAGCAGAAGCAGGACGTGTATGTAGTGACCGGGCCAGTCTTTGCTGCCAAAAAACTGAAAACTATTGGCAAGGGTGTGATTGTACCGACTGCCGTGTACAAAGCGATCTACATGCCGAAAACTGGTGCCATTGGTGCCTACTATGCACCTAATGATAATTCGCTCAAGGTTCGCATTGTCAGTGTCTGCTATCTGGAAGAGCAGCTCGGCATTAACCTGTTTCCTCAGTTAACTGAAGAACAGAAACGCAATACCTATCATCTGCCGTTGACTGCAAATGCTGTGAAGGCCAACCAGAAAATTGCCTATTCGAATTGGGATGCAGAAAGCCAGTGTGCTGAAGATGTGCCGAAAGAAGATCTGGAAAAACTGCAGCGTGAGTTCAAACCATCGGCTTCAAGTTCGGCCAGTACAAGCAATACCAGCTCATCAGTTAATAAGAGCGGGATCGATCATGATACTCAGGATACGATTGTTAAACAGCTGATTGAGGCCTTGTTGCAATACATCCTGCAGCTGCTGAAATAGTGAAAAGGAGCTTGCTGTAAAAAGCAGGCTTCAGGTAGCATGCTGAAGACAGGTGAGTAAAAATAATAAAACAGAGTAGAAATTAATGTTTAAAGCATTTGAAAATGGAACCGAATCGCATTCGATTCATGATCTGACAGTTGAGAATGATCTGGACTGTGTCAGTCTGTATGGCAATCTGCAAATTACCAAAGACCAGGCTGGTCTCAAGGCAGCCAAAGTCTTGCAGGCACTGTTAAATGATATTGTGCAGCAGCTCGAAGAAACACCGGATCTGCCAGAAAAAATTGAACGCAATGATGCAGATGAAATTGAAAATCCATTTTTATAGAAATTTCTTAAATCACTATTCCGGCTAGAAAAAAGCTTCTTTAATGAGGAGCTTTTTTATTTTATTCAAATTTTTAAATCTGATATGGGACATTAATCTCTGCAGTAGCAGGATAGTCCAGAAATTTTTCCTGCACCTGGGTTTCCAGGTATTCTGAGCGCCATTGTTGTGGGGTCTGAGCCGTCCACTGCTTGAAGGCACGCTGAAATGCGCTCTGCTCAGAATAGCCAAGCAGCATGCTGATTTCCTGCAGACTCAGATGAGGATCTTTCAGATATTGCATGGCCATCATGCAGCGGATTTCCTGCATACGCTGCTGATAGGTCTGGCCCTGTTTTTGCAGGTAACGTTGTAGCTGACGTACAGAAAAATTCATCTGTTTGGCGATATGTTCAATCTGGAACATATTTTTCTGCAGACCCACCAGAATCGCCTGTTGCAAGCGTTGATCAATCTGGGTGGAGTTCGGGAGTTTTTCCAGCACCGCTTCTGCCTGTTGCATCAGTAATTTCTGTAAGGTCTGATCGCCTTTCTTTAAAGGCGTAGACATTTCACTCATAGGAATCAGTACCTGGTTTCTGGCCTGACCAAAACGGACCTTGCAGCGGAAATACTGTTCATAGACCGCAATATTTTTATTGACCGGATGTTGAAAATGGACTTCATGCAGATGCAGTTGATGCTGGTCAAGAATGCTTGAGCGAATAAATTCTGTCATGAGCGCGATAGCAATCTCATCTGTGAGTTGCGTACTCACTTTAAACGGAATCTCGCTCCAGGAAATGGACAGGTAATCTCGATCCAGACTGACCTGTAAAGGACTGCCATCATAGATCAGGCGATGATAGTCATGATAACGCATAAAGGCTTCGCCCAGCGTTTCACTGGATAATGCCAGATAGCCAATAATACCCAGATGTTTGGCCTGCACCAGTTGCGCGATTTCCAGGCCGAGTGCCGGCCGCTGCAACTCCTGATCCAGCTGGCTGAGCAGATCGCGCCAGAGAATATAATCAAAACGCTCCAGGTTCTGGATCGCAAACAATTTCTTGGGGATGTCCAGTTGTTTGAGCTGGTAATAGTCCAAAAGCAAATGTCCTAAACCACCATATACCGAACCGACATAATCTTGAGGAACGTGCATTTTTTAATTCTTTTGTTCTGTCGTTTTTTGTCAATGATATTGAAATTATCGGTCAATATCTAGCCCTTTGTTTGACCTATAGTGTAAACAAACAGGGAGGAAAAGATCATGTGGAAAGGCTTTCTAGCAGGACTGGTCGTAGCCAATGGCTTTGAATGGTTTGCGCATAAATATGTACTGCATGGTACGCATCGGGCAGGGCAGACACGTTATAGCCCAGTGCCGGACAGCATGCGTTCACATTGGGAACATCATCGTGAAGTTCGCAAGACCAGATTTTCTGATTATGCCTATATTGAAGGTTTGAAAAACTGGCGAATCCGCAATGAAATCGGTTCACTGGCCGTCGCAGCAAGCGTATTCGGGCTGGCTTTTTATCCCTTGTCCAAGGGCATGTTTCTGGCCACGCTATATAGTGCAGGCAATTATTTTTATATGCATCGGCGGGCACATCTGCAACCAGAATGGGCCAGAAAAAAAATTCCCTGGCATTATGATCACCATATGAACAGTAACCAGGATGCCAACTGGTGCGTGACCAAGCCCTGGTTTGATTATTTTATGGGAACTCGGGTGATTTCTTCAGCAGATTTACAGGAAAAAAATCCTCTTGGTATTGCGTTGCCGGAACAGATCTCTACGCGCTTAACCCACTTAACTCAGCGTTATTTCCCGGCTAAATGGGCTAAAGATCGTGATTAAATAACTTAAATTTCGAGTAATCTGCCACATAAAATGTTAACCATTTCTCACTTTGGTTAACCCTGTCGTGATTTGTCAATAAATTCTGCATATATTGTCAATATTGTGCTCAGGATTTCACCTATATTTGCGTCTGTTGATGATAGAAAGTCTTATCAACCTGCATACAGATTGAGTTATATTGTAAATGTCAAAGATACCAAGTGCTGTAGTTCTTCTTGGTTTTTATAGGGAGTCGCAAGACTCCTTTTTTTTGTCCAGAATTTAAATGATTTCTAAGAATAATGCATAAAAAAAGAGCGTGATATTCACGCTCTTTTTCATTTGAAGGCTGTCGTTTAAAGACGCATTTCAATACCTTGAGCAGCTAGATAAGCCTTGGCCTCAGGAATGGTATGCTGGCCAAAGTGAAAAATAGAGGCGGCAAGTACTGCATCGGCACCACCATAGATAATCCCGTCAGCCAGATGCTGCAAGTTGCCTACGCCACCAGAGGCAATCGTTGGTACAGTGACGCGGTCATTGATAGCACGCATGAGGGGAATGTCATAACCTGCTTTGGTGCCATCGGCATCCATAGAGGTAATTAACAGTTCGCCTGCGCCGTAGCTGGCCATTTTTTCTGCCCATTCCAGTGCATCAATACCAGTCGGTTTGCGTCCGCCGTGGGTAAAGATTTCCCATTTATTCTCGCCAGTTTTTTTGGCATCAATCGCTACTACGATACATTGCGCACCAAAACGCTGTGAGGCTTCCTGTACAAACTCAGGGTTGAAGACTGCTGCCGAGTTAATACTGACTTTATCCGCACCTGCATTTAATAGTAGACGAATATCTTCGACTTTACGCACGCCACCGCCTACGGTAAGCGGTACGAATACAGATTCAGCCATACGCTCAACGGTACGGTAAGTGGTGTCGCGTCCATGATGTGTAGCGGTAATATCAAGGAAAGTAATTTCATCGGCACCTTGTTCATTATAACGGCGTGCCACTTCTACCGGGTCACCCGCATCACGAATATCAAGGAACTGAACACCCTTGACTACGCGACCGTTGTCGACGTCCAGACAAGGAATAATACGTTTAGCTAGCATAAATTTTTCCAATTATTACAGCCGATTATGAAACTCACCCACGCAAGCGCTACACCTTGGTAGATGGAAACGGTATTCTAGCAAAAATATGTAAGTTTTTTCGCAGGTTTTCTATGTCGGTTTATACCACTTTGACTTTAAAGGAAGTTCAGGATTTCGCAGCACCTTATGGACTTGAGGTGATTGATCTGATTCCCATTCAAGGAGGTATCCAGAATACGAACTATTTTCTGGTCTGCGAAAACCAGCAATATGTGCTGACCGTTTTTGAAGATATGGATGAACAGGCCGCCGGAGAACTGGTGCCGGTCTTGCAGCATCTGGGGCAGGCAGGTCTGGCCGTACCGGTGCCTTTATCCCATTCAGGCAAAGCCATTCATACGCTAAAAAATAAGCCGGCACAAATTGCACCACGCATGATGGGCGAGCATCCGATGCCATCTACCGTTGCGCAGGCGGAAGCGATTGCCATTGCTCAGGCCAAAATGCATGTCGCACTGAAAGATTTTAAACTTGAGCGCGCCTTTGTCCGTGACCATGCCTACTGGTATAACGTAGCACAGGAAATTAAACCGAGTCTGAACGCAGCAGATAAAGTCTTACTGGGTAAACTTCTGGGCCTGTATGAAGCTTTAACCGCAGTATATCCGGATCGTCCACGTGGCTTTATCCATTCGGATCTGTTCCGTGACAATACCCTGTTTGAGGGTGACCAACTGAAAGGTATTCTGGACTTTTACGAGCTGAATAAAGATGAATTCCTGTTTGATATTGCAATTACTTTAAATGACTTCTGTACCAATTATCCGGAAGTTACTTTAAATGAAGAAAAGGCCAATGCCTTTTTAAAAGCCTATGAAACTGTGCGTCCATTGACTGAGGATGAAAAATCATGTCTGGAGCTTTACCTGGCAATGGCTGCGGGCCGTTTCTGGATGATGCGTTTACAGGTGGCACAGAAAAATGCGGCTGAAGGCCGCACCGGTGAAGATATTCTGCAAAAAAATCCGGAAGAGATGCGTAACATGCTGATTGAACGTTTAAAATTTGTGACAGCTTAAATTAAAAATAAACAGGAACAGGCAAAATGCGCGATCAGGGACGTTTGGTAGAATGGTTTGATGACAAAGGCTATGGCTTTATTCAGCCCAATGATCCGGCCAAAGATCGCGTGTTTTTGCATATCAAAGATTTTGCCCGTCCCGGTCCACGGCCAATTGTTGGTTGTGCGCTAGATTATCTGGTGATTCTAGATGAGCAGGGACGTTATCGTGCCCAGCAGGTTATGTACCTGAAAGCATCACAAACCAAAACGGCAAAAACAAAAACTAAAACATCAGGCCGAAGCCAGCCAGAAAAACTACAGCCGATGCAGGTTGCTTCTGTGGCCTATATTTTGGTACTGGCGGGACTCAGTTTAGCCGGATTGTTGAGTGGAATGATCCTGTTACTGGTGAGCCTGATGAATGTTCTCAGTTACTGGCTATATGCCCAGGATAAGGAAGCGGCACAACTGGGCAATCGCCGTATTCCTGAAAACACCCTGCATTTGGTGGCTTTTTTGGGAGGATGGCCGGCAGCCTGGCTGGCACAGCAAAAATTACGGCATAAAACACAAAAACAACCCTTCCGGCAAATTTATTTTTGTACTATAGCTTTTAACATTATTTTGATTATATGGCTGATTTCTCCCTTTAACAGCCTGAATATCTAGAAACAACCACAGGAGCGTAGATGAACTATTCAATTGATAAAGACTCAAATCGCACGCTAACCCTGATTCTTTATATCTTATATATCGTGGCCATTTTTAGTGGTGGCTTGCTGGCAGTGATTGCACTGATTATTAACTATATGAAGCGCTCGGATGTACGAGGCTCGATTTTTGAAAGCCACTTTACCTGGCAAATCCGCAGTTTCTGGTGGTATCTATTCTGGAATATTGTAGCCTTTGTGCCGTTCCTATTCCTGTTCTTTACCCATGAAGATCCGGACCTGTTTGCAGGCGTCGCTTTTGGTGCATCTACTTTCTGTCTGGTTGTGGTCTTTGTTTCCTGGATCTGGATTGTCTATCGCGCGATTCGCGGCATTATGCGTCTGAATGACAATCGACCGATGTATACCAAATAAGATTAGCTATATTTATTTCTCTAGATAAAAAACTCCCCCTTTTCTAAGAGGGGGAACTCATAAGCTTAGGAAAGATCTTCCTTCAACTCTTCTATTTTTTCTTTTCTGAAAAATTTTGGTTTCCATTCGCTGGCAATTACTCCAAGTACGACCATTAAGCCTCCCATAAGTGCTAAAGCAGGTAAGCGTTCTCCCGCCATATGTCCAAATAAACTTGCCCAGATCGGTTCACCGGCATAAATGATCGCAGCTTGAGAAGGATCTACCATTTCCTGTGCCCAGTTCATCACCAGCTGAATACAGGCACTGGCGATACCGAGACCGACCAAAATACCTGCCAGATGCCAGTGGAAGCCAGGTAACTGAGATTCACCCAGTATCGGTGCCATCAGAAAACAAAATAGCGAGGCAAAAATGAGTTGTAGCACGGTGACACGCCGGGTATTCACCTTCGGAGCAAAATGACTGATAAAAATAATCTCAAGCGCAATGGCAATCGAGCCGAGCAAAGTCAGCGCCTGACCAAAATTCAGCTGGATGGCACCAAAGCCATTACCGGTTAAAAACACCAGACCGAGAAAGGCAAACAGGGCACCGACCCAGGTCATGAAATATGGTTTTTTACGGAACAGTAGCCAAAGCAGTAGAGGCACTAAGGGAACATACAGCGCAGTCAGAAAGGCCGATTCACTGCTACTAATCGTTTGCAAGCCCACCGTTTGGGTTCCATAACCGATTGCAATTACAGCCCCGATGATGGCACCCGCTGCCACTTCTTTAAGTGTCATGCCTTTCAGATGATTCTGGGACAGCATAGTTACGGCAATTGCCGCTGCTGCAAAACGTAATCCGACAAAGATCACCGGACTACTAAAATTCAGACCATATTGTACGGTGATAAAACTGCCGCCCCAGATAATCGTAATCAGGATCAGAGCAAGTTGAGGAACTTTCGTCCTCCAGGTAGAGGATGTTTGGGAAACAGATGTCGACATGGGAGAGAGGATCAAAAAATTGAACAATAAAAAAAAGAGGTCCACAGACCTCTTTTTCAGCAGACGCTATTATAGCGCTTCTTGTTCATCCAGCAATAATTGTGCTTCACGTAGATTTAAAGTGCCTTCATAGATCGCACGACCGGTAATCGCACCTAAAATGCCAGGCTGATCTTTCAGGTTACGCACGTCATCCATATTGGTTACACCACCTGAAGCAATTACAGGCAGACCTGAATATTGTGCCAGATGTACAGTTTGCTCAATGTTGACACCCTGCATCATGCCATCACGGGCAATATCGGTATAAACAATACTAGACACGCCTGCATCCGCAAAACGTTTTGCCAGATCAGTCGCTTTTACATCAGTCACATTCGCCCAGCCATCCGTTGCCACCATGCCGTTCATGGCATCGATACCCACAATAATGTGGCCTGCAAATTTTTTGCATGCTTCTTCTACAAATTCAGGATTTTGTACTGCTTTTGTACCAATAATCACAAAAGATACGCCTGCTTCCAGATAATGCTCGATAGTTTCCAGTGAGCGGATCCCGCCACCAATCTGGATAGGCAATTCTGGCTGTGATTTGGCAATGGCTTCTACCACTGGCTTATGAATCGGTGTACCTGCGAAAGCACCATTTAAATCTACTAAATGCAAGCGGCGAGCGCCTTCATTTACCCAATGCTGTGCTGTTGCCACCGGATCGTCAGAAAATACGGTATCGTCTTCCATACGACCTTGTTTTAAACGGACACATTTGCCATCTTTCAGGTCAATTGCAGGGATGATCAGCATGCTTTCGCTCCTTGCTTAATCTTTAGAATGAATTTCAGTGAGTTCATCTTAGCAAATAAAGTCGAAATTTCTAACTCTTAAACGGTATGAAAAAAGAAAACCTGTCTGAAGATATGCTGGAGTGACAGGATTTTATTCTTCAATTTTTTTATTCTTTGCAATACTCCTGATGGAGTCTGATATCAAAATGATATTTCGCTAGAAAACTGATCTTCTGTTTGTTCAAATTTTTGAATGCGGGCGAATTTTCAATTTTAGTGAAGTATTGGGAACTTCCTTGGGTCCCAAGCCACGGTGCAGCAATTCTTCAAAGACCAGTAAAGGTGCATAGGCATCTGCAGCCGCATATTCAATCTGTGCCTGACTGAGATGTTTTTTCGCCCAGTTCGATGTCGTAACCCGTTTTGATTTAGGAAAATTCACCTGAAATAGCAAAGCCATCGCATTTTTTAATCCAAGAGGATTTTTAATGCCGAACGCACCAAAGCACTTTGACAGTTCAATCACACTGTTCAGCTCAATGCCTCTTTTACGGAAAAGATGCGCATCATTTTTCAGGCCAAAACCAACTTTAATCTGGTCTCGATTGGCAAAAATCGGTTTCAGAAAATCCCAAATGGCAGCATTCATCTGAAACAGGTAGGCCTTTTCCAGAGTGGCCAGCTGAATCAGATGCGGACCAGTAGAAACTTCACCGACCTTGAATGTGGGTTTAGATTCAGTGTCCAGACCAAAGACCGCGATCTGCTCAAGTTCTTCGCGTAGAGCTTCACATTGCTGAATGCTGTTAATCACCGCAATATTTTCAGGCGCGATATTTTGAAAAGGTGGAAAAGTCGCTATTGCCTCTTTACTCGGCAGAATATCGTTAAGCTGGGTATCCATGATTAAAGCATCTTCCATTGATGAATATTCAGGTTGAATAGAGCATACCTTAGAGAAGGAAGCTTGGATGTGAATTATTTTTCAAAAATAAAATTTTAAGCTGTAGCCCATAAAAAAAGCCCGCATGATGCGAGCTTTTTGAATGTATTGGATTAGATATTCCAATCCACAAAGTTTTTTAGCAATTGAAGGCCTGCAGTATGGCTCTTTTCCGGATGGAACTGAGTTGCAAACAGATTGTCTTGATGCAGGGCAGTACAGAAATCAATACCGTAATTACAGGTTGCTGCCACGATGCTCGGATCTTGCGGTTCCACATAGTAACTGTGCACGAAATAGAAACGTGCATCCTGAGCAATGTCTTTCCACATCGGATGGCTTGGATCGGCCTGATGTACCTGGTTCCAGCCCATATGCGGCACTTTTAAACCTGCCATTTCCGGGAAGTGTTTCACTTCACCTGCAAAAATGCCCAGTGCATCCGCACCGCCATTTTCTTCAGAGCGTTGCATCAGGGCCTGCATACCGACACAGATGGCCAATACCGGTTTGTTAAACACGGCATTACGTACCACTTCATCAATTCCGGCTTCATGCATGCCTTGCATGCAGTCACGCATTGCACCCACACCCGGAAAAACGATTTTGTCGGCTTGGGCAATCAGTTTTGGATCATTAGTCACATCTACCGTTGCACCGACGTGTTCAAGTGCTTTGGCTGCTGAGTGTAGGTTTCCCATGCCATAGTCAAGAAGGGCAATACGGGTCATTACAAGGTACCTTTGGTTGAAGCAACAGTATTCGCAGCACGTGGATCAACTTCACATGCCATACGCAGTGCACGGGCAAATGCCTTAAATACACTTTCGATCTGGTGGTGACTGTTTTTACCTTTCAGGTTGTCAATGTGTACAGTCATCAGCGAGTGGTTGACAAAGCCCTGGAAAAACTCAGAAAACAGGTCTACATCAAAACGGCCAATCATGGCACGGGTAAATGGAATGTCCATAAACAGACCCGGACGGCCAGACAGATCCACCACGACACGGCTTAAAGATTCATCAAGCGGCGCATAGAAGTGTCCATAACGACGTAGGCCCTTTTTATCACCCAAAGCCTGAGCGAAGGCCTGACCTAAGGTAATACCACAGTCTTCTACGGTATGATGGTCATCAATTTCCAGATCTCCATCACAATGAATATCAATATCGAACAGACCATGTCGCTTGATTTGATCAATCATATGATCTAAAAATGGAATACCAGTGTTTAAAGTGCCTTGACCAGTACCATCGAGGTTCAAACGAACTCGAATTTTGGTTTCGTTGGTATTTCTTACCACTTCACTGATACGATCTGTCATAGACACGTTCCTCAAATACGTCAAAATGATTGATGTAGAAAATATTTTCGCCGTGACGACGTCACCGCATATTAGATTGCTCAGGAGGGTTTATCAATGCCTATTACCGTACATGCTTATACTTCTCTAGAAAACGACGAAGTGCGCAGCCAGCTTGAGCGACTGTATGACACTAGCCCTGAATTTAGTGATGGGACAGATGCCATTGAACATCTAGAGCAAAACCTTGCACAGTATACCTTACTTTATACCGCAGAATTTAACACCAAAATCATCGGCGCCATCTGGTGCACGGGACAAGGCGAAAGCCGAACCCTGGAAAACATTGTGGTGCATCCGGCCAACCGTGGACGCGGGGTTGCAGAAAGGCTGGTGAGTGAGGCATGCCGCATGGAAGAGGAAAAAGGAGTAAAAGCATTTGTACCGGGATGCGGAGCCATTCACCGCTGTCTGGCAAATCTTGAAAAAATTTAAATATAGATAAATTTCAAGCAGCCTTCGGGCTGCTTTTTTTGTAAATACCGGATTCAATTTATTTTATTAGTCAGGTATTTGCTGAAAATATGAAAATATTGCTGTATAAACATGCAAATCGATGGAAAAGTAAACATTTGATGATTTTTATACGTTATGTACTTGACGATTAAGAGCTGAAACTGTTTAATACGCGACATCGGCGTGATAGCTCAGTTGGTAGAGCAACGGATTGAAAATCCGTGTGTCCCCAGTTCGATCCTGGGTCTCGCCACCATATTCAAAACGGTTTTAAAGTTTTCAATCCCTGATCCCATCAGGGATTTTTTTTAGGCCAAAATTCAGACACTCAATCTTTTTTTTCATAATTTCGATTGACTAATGTGTCCAGATACGGCTTAATACACCGCATCGGCGTGATAGCTCAGTTGGTAGAGCAACGGATTGAAAATCCGTGTGTCCCCAGTTCGATCCTGGGTCTCGCCACCATATTCGAAAAAACCTCAAACAATGTTTGAGGTTTTTTTTCGCCTGTGATTTTTGATTCAGCCTAAGAATTAACTTGTTTTGCCATTCATCTGAGCAGGAATGAGTTCTCAAAATAATCAAGGTAATCTAATAGATAATTAAATACAGACTTTAGCAACTGATAAAGGCATTCAGGTTGTGAAATTTGAAGTAGGGGGAAAGCCCATGAACAGTATAAAAACATCTTTATTTGGGGTTCTGTTAGGTACATTGAGCATAGCAGTGCATGCGGAAGAACAGAAACCGGTACTTACCTTGCCGACAATGACCATTATGGCTGAACCTGAAATGAGTAATGAGACTGGCTATGTCCCGTTTATTGAGAATGAAGCCAATCGTCTTGCCTTGCAGCATCAGGTAATCCGGGGAACCAAGGATGCAGAAAATTTCATGGTTAATCCAAATGTGCTGGCAAACCTCGATATTAAGCCGACCCAAGCTCCAGATTTGAGTTTACTGTCACCTGCACTGCAACAGTATGTGATGACCATTGCCCAGGGCTTACAATCTGGTGATCCAACCCAAGGGCTGTATACACTGCTGGAGAATGTCGGGATCGATCGTAGCAGCAGCTTGCAACCAGGACGCGGTCTTCAACTACAGATTAATCTGGACAAGGTGAATCTGGGCTTATTAGAAAACTACAACAATCCATCTCCTGTAGCGCAATTTCCAAGATCTCCTTAAAGGATGAGCCAGTAATGCAAATCAATCCCCATATTGGGGATTTTTGCTTTTTTAAATCTAACTTCTGAATAATTCATATTTTTTAGGAGCTTTGCTCCTGATTTGCTGGTTGGCTTTATGAGGGTGTAATGGATTCGATTGACCGTTTATCAAACTTAACAATAAGAAGCTGTATTACTTGTAAGATTTAATCTGACGCTTTCCCTTTTCCAACCGAGGGGTAATAAGATGAATCTCCTAAAATCCATTCAAAGCTTGGGCCTGATGCTGACCTGTACTGCTTTTACTCTCCCTGTACTGAGTCATGCAGCTCCTGCTCATTCTGAAGCAACGGTACTTCCCACCTTAACTGTCATGGCAGAGCCTGAAATGCGTGCTGTGACGGAAATAACGCCTTATCAGGAAGGTGCCAGCCAGCGTAAGGCTTTGCAGATGCGCCTGATGAAAATTGAACGCGATATCCAGGCTTATAGTGTCGATGGTGATGTCGTTGCAAATATTGACATGGGGGCAGCAGCGCCTAATCCAGATCTGGACAGTCTGCCTACTGTGTTCCGGGAATATGTACTGGCAGTAGCGCAAGGCTTGCAGTCCTCAGATCCAAGAAATGGAATCTATGTGATTTTGCAACCTTTTGGCATTGACCGGAATGCCACCAATGTCCAGATCGTCAGGGAGCAGTTTGATCCGAATCGGCTTGAGCTCAGGCTGCCTTTTGGTTCGCGCTAGCACACAATCCGATGGGTCAGGCTGATCAGGTCAGTCAGTTTCGGTATAGCCAGATCACGTCATGAAGAAAGGAAGTCTGAAAACTTATTTCCTTTCTTCAGGCTTTTTACTGGATTCATTTTTTCAGTATTGAGGAAGCACGTTCACAAATGTGAAAAGCTCTATGTCTTGAATTATGCTGGAAAAATAAGCATAGTGTAAAAAATCAACAAGATCTGGATGACAGACCTGGAGCGTGTAGATGCCCCGTGTTTTTATGATTATCGCTGGAGTGGTACTGGCAATTTTGATCTGGTTATTTTATCAAAATTCTGTAGAGCAGAAACAGCAGGCCGATTTGCAAGAATATGAAACGGTACTGGAAGAAAAAACTGGATCTATTTTGCAACAGGCACAGGATTGGTCTAAACCGATTCAGATTGATCTGGAAGATGATCGTCTGGATGGGGATTATGCCGTGATGGCCCAATTTATTCTGGGTCAGATGCGTGATCGTGCCGAGGCTCGCAATCAGTATTTACGTGACCTCAAAGCAGCGGACTGGGATCGTTTTCTGGACATTGACCGCTTAGCCAAAGATCAGGCTCAAGACTATAAAGAAACTGAAGCCATGCTGAAGCGCGTGCATGAAATTGTCGATAGCTATGAACAGACAATTCAGCAGCGGGCAACCCAGCAGTTAGAGCAGGTGAAACAGCTGGATATTAAAAACCGCTATCGTCAGCAGCTGGCAGATAATCTGAAAGCCAATCAGCAGCAGGATAATGCCCATGCAATTTTTGAAATTGAAAAACAGAGTCTGGCCAAAGCAGACCAGCTATTTCTGGTGCTGAAAAACAATAAATGGGAAAAGAAAAACCAGACCTTTATGTTCTATGAAGATGCACCCTTAAAGCAATTCAATAAGCTGTATCAGGAAATAGTGCAGCTCAATCAGCAAATGACTCAAGTGGATCAGCAGGCACTTAAAGAGGCAGAGAACAAACTCTAAGTATAAGGATCTTATGATTTCTTATCTCTAAATGACATGATGTTTTTCTGTCAGAATTAGTCTTGTTGCATTGCTTACATCAAAGATGTGCCAGTTCTCATTGGTAAGAGAACCAGCTATGCTTAAGAAAAATGAATATCCAGAAGCATGCTTGCAGACGGAAAGCGAGAAGAGGGAGCACAATCTTTTATGCAACAATTGAAATGTTATAAAGAATTTCCGGTCTGGACGCAGCAAGCTATCCCACAAGGGTTCAAGCAGCCACACAATACCAAAGCAGGCACTTGGGCAAAGCTGACCGTTCTTAAAGGTGAGCTGCATTTTGCCATGCTGGATCCGTCAGGTCATGTACAGTCTGAACATGTATTTACGCCAGAGCAGCAACCGCCGTTCATTGAGCCACAGGTCTGGCATAAGATCGTTGCGGCTAGTGAAGATGCAGAATGTCAGCTGCGTTTTTACTGCAAACCTGAGGATTACTTCACTAAGAAATATCAGCTAAGCCCGACCCATTCGGAAATTCTGGCAGCTATGCCGTATTTAAAGGGTGGTCGTGTGCTGGATGTCGGTTGTGGTTCAGGCCGCAATTCGTTGCATTTGAGTCAGAACAGTTTTGAAGTCGACGCCTGGGATGTGAATGAAAATAGTCTACAGACCTTAAGACAGATCATTCAGAATGAAGAAATCGGGAATATTCAGGTTCAGCAACGGGATTTAAATCTTGACCCCAGTATTCAGGGTCAATATGACTTCATTTGCTGTACGGTAGTGATGATGTTCCTGCAGGCCGATACCATTCCACCACTTATTGCACAGATGCAGCAGGCGACAGTGCCGGGCGGTTATAACCTGATTGTCTGTGCGATGGATACCGATGATATTCCGGTACAGCCAGACTTTCCGTTTAGTTTTAAGCCGGGACAGCTTAGTGCCTATTATGAAGGCTGGAATCTGGTGAAATATAATGAAAATGTCGGTGAATTACACCGAGTAGATGAACAGGGCAACCGGATCAAGCAGCATTTTGCGACTATGCTAGCCCGAAAGGTCTAATAAGAGATTTATAGGTCTTTATATTTTTGACTTTAAATCTGAAAGAGCCAAAAAACAAAAAAAAGATGTCACTCGGACATCTTTTTTTATGGATTTAAAATATCTTAAGCAGATTTTTTAAACCAAGAGAACCACCCTTTTTTCTCGGCTTTTACAGCTGCTTCGGCAGGCGCTGCTTTTACTTCTTCAGCTTTTGCTACAGTTGCTTCTTTTACTTCAGCAGTTTTTACAGCTGCATCAGTTTTCACGGCTTCTACTTTAGAATCCGCTACTTTTTTCATATCTGCAGGTGCAGCTTTTGCAGCTTCTACTTTTTGAGCCGCTTCAGTTTTTGCTGCTTCTTTAGTTTGAGCAGCTTGTTGTTGAGTTGCTTCTACTTTAGCGACAGCCGCTTGTTTCTCAGCAGTAGCTTTGGCAGCAGAGTCTTGTGCTTTAACAGTCGCAGTCGCTACTTTTGCTTGTGCAGGCGCAGTTGCTTGTTGAGCAGTTTGAGCGGCAACAGTTTTTGCTTGTTCTTTCATTGCAGCAACAGGAGAAACTGTTGCAGAAGCCATAGCAGAAGCTGAAGTTGCAACGATTGCAGTTGCTAGAAGTGTTTTAAGCATTTTCATGCATAACCCCATAAATAAAGGAGAGAAATGTGGGGTTATGATACGCCTGTCAAATATAAGTGGCTGATGGATAAGTTTTTATTGGTTGAATATTCAACTAAATTTACAAAGGGATAACATTCTTTTAAATAAAAAAACCTGTTATTAAACAGGGTTTTTTATTTATTTCTATTTTAAAGACCCAAAGGTTTTAGCATATTTGGTGTCGTTACGCTAACTGGGCCGGTCTGATAAAGTTTTCCATCGAATTTTTGATGCTTAGACCATAAAATTTGTTTCTTATCCAAATCAACATAAGAAAGTACATAGTATTGGCCTTCCGTAGGTACTGGATCATCTGCTACAACTACACCCATTGTTAAAACTGCGAAAGCAGCTGTGCCGGCAATATTACCAATCCGTTTTCCTAAAGAAGGCTGTTGTCCTAAGACCTGGATGACCAGAACCTTAGATGTGCCTAACACAGGCTTGAGATGGTCAGTTAGGCGATCTGTAATATCAATATCTACAGGTTGATAGTTATTGCTTAACGCATAACGCCCATGGCTGGCTTTAAAACTCTTTTGAAGCAGCAGTTGGATACTTGCACCATCCAGATCAGTAATTGCAGGTTGGTTGGCTGCCAAAACAGGATAAGTGCCTAAATATTCAGGTTGCGACTCTAAAGTATTACGTTTTTTATAAGTCTGAATGGTACGCTTTTCAAAGAAACCGCAATGTGTTGGCTGGAAGGTTTTGGTCACTTGAACCGCATTCTGGTTTAACTGTTTTACCAATGATTGAGATATTGCTTCGGCAGTACGATTAGATTGATCCAGTAAAATATGACTGTCACCAAGTTCTTTACGTAGTAGGCAGGCATCTGTCAAGATAGCCACAGGTTGGGTTTTAAATTCTTTTTGAATTCTTGCAAAGTAATCAGATTGTGGTGCTTTTGGTGTGCTGGCACATCCTACCAAGCTTAGACTCAGAACTGTAAATGCTAAATATTTTTTCATAATTATTTTAAATTTATATTTAATATTCAACTTTATCATAAATAAGGCTATGTGTATTTTACAAAACTTTGAATGAATAGTTCGCAATAAAGAAACCCCGCAATAAGCGGGGTTTTCTGTCTCGAATTATTTAAGAATTAAACACGTTCGATCACTGTTGCAATACCTTGACCTAGGCCGATACACATCGTCGCAAGACCGATTTGCGTATCTTGTTGCTCCATTACGTTTAGCAATGTCGTCGTGATACGCGCGCCAGAACAACCAAGCGGGTGACCCAACGCAATCGCGCCACCATTTAAGTTAATGATGTCTTGCTTCTCATAAACACCTAAGCCTTTCATCACTGATAAGCCTTGAGCAGCAAACGCTTCATTTAACTCGATGGTTTGGATATCTGCCATGCTTAAGCCAGCACGTTTAAGCGCTTTTTGAGTTGCAGGTACAGGACCATAACCCATGATTGCAGCATCACAACCTGCAACCGCCATAGAGCGGATCACAGCACGTGGTTTCAAACCAAGTGCTTGAGCACGTTCAGCAGACATTAACAGCATTGCAGATGCACCGTCAGACAATGCTGAAGATGTAGCAGCAGTCACTGTACCGCCTTTCGGATCGAATACTGGACGCAAAGATTTGAACGATTCAAGGTTCGCATCTGGACGGATCACTTCATCGATATCACACAAGATTTTGTAGCCATCTGCATTATGACCTTCAATGCCTACGATCTCGTTCTGGAACAGACCATTTTCAGTTGCAGCCCAGGCACGACGGTGAGATTCAACACCAAACGCATCCTGTTCTTCACGAGTAATGCCGTTCATGCGACCTAGCATTTCAGCAGTCAGGCCCATCATATTTGATGCTTTTGCGTAGTGCTTAGATGCAGCAGGGTTCAGGTCGATGCCGTGCATCATGCCTACGTGGCCCATGTGCTCTACACCACCGATGATAAAGATATCACCCTGGTTAGTCGCAATCTGTGCAGCCGCAGTGTGGATTGCCTGCATAGAAGAACCACACAGACGGTTAACCGTTTGACCTGCAACAGTCTTAGGAAGATCAGCTAACAATGCGATGTTACGCGCAATGTTCATCCCTTGTTCCAGAGTCTGGTTCACACAGCCCCAGATTACATCTTCAACTTCATTCGGGTCGAATTCGTTACGAACCATCAACGCACGGATAAGTTCAGCTGACATGCTGTCGGCACGTACATTGCGGAACATACCGTTTTTCGATTTGCCCATGGCAGTACGTACGCCATCAACAATCACAACGTCACGTGGATTTAAAGTAGCCATTCACGTCACTCCTTAACCGTAGAATTTTTTGTTGTTAGCAGCCATGTCGCGCAATGATTGCGGCGCTTCATAAGCCTTACCTAAGTGCGCGTATTTGTCGCAAAGTGCAACATACTCAGCTACACCAGTTTGGTCGATATAACGGCATGGACCACCACGGAATGGAGGGAAGCCTACACCCATGATCATCGCCATATCTGCTTCAGCCGGAGTTGCAACAATGTTGTCTTCCAGGCAACGAACAGTTTCGTTACAGAAAGCCAGCATCATACGGTCAATGATCTCTTGAGGATCAAATTCACGTTTTTCAGCAGTTGCAACAGATGCCACAAGCTCGTATGCAGTTGGATCAACCACTTTGGCTTTTTTGCCTTTACGGTCAAGTTCGTATTTGTAGAAACCAACGTCATTCTTTTGACCCAGACGGTTGTTTTCGTACATCACTTGGATCGAACCTTTGAAATCAGGTTTCATACGATCCGGGAAGCCTTCAGCCATCACTTCTGCACCGTGAACGCCAGTATCGATACCAACCACGTCCATCAGGTAAGCAGGACCCATAGGCCAGCCGAATTTTTCCATCACTTTATCGATTTGCTGGAAGTCAGCACCATCTTTCAGTAACAGGTCAAATGCACCGAAGTAAGGGAACAGTACGCGGTTTACCAGGAAGCCCGGGCAGTCATTCACTACGATTGGTGTTTTACCCATTTTCTGAGCAAGAACAACAGTCGTTGCAATCGCTTCAGCAGAAGTCTTCTCACCACGAATCACTTCTACCAGTGGCATCATGTGTACCGGGTTAAAGAAGTGCATACCGACGAAGTTTTCAGGACGTTCCAGATTTTCAGCCAGACGCGTGATTGAAATCGTAGACGTGTTCGACGCAATAATTGTGTTTTCACGTACTTTAGATTCAGTTTCTTTCAGTACGATGCCTTTCACTTTCGGGTTTTCAGTTACTGCTTCGATCACGATGTCGACTTCTTTAAACTCGTCATAGCTTAAAGTAGGACGGATGCGAGCAAGGGTTTCACCCATTTGCGCCGGCTTCATCTTCTTGCGTTCAACCTGCTTGGTCAGCAGTTTGTTTGCTTCAGACATACCCAGTGCAAGTTGCTGGTTACCGATGTCTTTCATGATGATTGGAGTGCCTTTGCTTGCCGCCTGGTAAGCAATACCACCACCCATGATCCCTGCGCCTAGAACGGCAGCCTGGTTCACTGGATGTGCACCTTGTTCATATTTCTTAGAAGTTTTCTTCACAACCTGGTCGTTCAGGAACAGACCGATTAACGCACCTGCTTGTGGAGTTACCGCAGCTTTCGCAAAGCCTTGAGCTTCAACTTTTAACGCTTCATCGCGGTGTAAGCTTGCACCTGCCTGAAGAGAATCAAGCAATAGTTTTGGCGCTGGGTATTGAGCAGGGTTTGCTTTTGCAAGAACCGCACCTTTCGCCGTATTGAACGCCATCATTTGCTCAAGCATGTTCAGCTTGATTGGATCCAGTTTTTCCTGGCGTTTTGTTTGCCAGTCTAAACGACCGTGAATTGCCTGTTTCAACAGGTCAATCGCAGCATCTTTCAGTTTGTCTGCAGCCACAACCGCATCAACAGCACCATCTTTCAGTGCAGCAGCCGGTTTTTTCGGAGTAGCCATGGCCATCCATTCAACTGCATTGTCGATACCGATCAGACGGCTTAAACGAACCGTACCACCGAAACCAGGGAAGATACCAAGTTTGATTTCAGGCAGGCCGACTTGCGCCTGTTCTGACATCACACGGTAGTCACAGACTAAGCACATCTCGAAACCGCCACCTAGTGCCATACCGTTAATCGCGGCAACTTTAGGAATGTCCAGGTCTTCGAAGCTGTTAAAAATTTCATGAACTGGTAGTGCCCAGTCAACAATTGCCTGTTCGCCTTGAGCAAAGTTATCGCCGAATTCAGTAATGTCAGCACCTACAATAAATGTAGACTTGCCTGAAGTCACGATTAAACCCTGAATGTCAGCAGCGGAAACTGCGTCAATCGCAGCCTTGAAATCTTCAATCGTTGCACGGTTGAATTTGTTAACCGACTCACCTTGTAAGTCAAAGCGGAATTCTGCAATTCCGTCCTCAAGCATTTGGACGGTAATGGCATTGCCAGCGTGGATCATGCCCTGATCTCCTTTATTTTGGAGGACTTCTAAGTTGATGTTGTGAAGCAAGCGCGCATTTCCCGCGCACTTTTTTACTTCGCTAATCTTACGATAACTATATCCAAAAAGAACAACACAAGTTGTATCAAGCCGTGACGCAAGGGTCATCAATTTTCATCGCTCAATCAAGGTGTTGTCATGTCCGGAATACAGTGAACCGTTATCGCAGTGTAATGAAGTTATTGTTTCAATTTCACTTTTTTATTGCTGTCGCGCTGTTTTTATAACGTAAATTGACCAGATAGGGAATGTTTGCTGTGTGGTGTTTTGGTCAAAATAGTCAATTGAGATTCAAATTATTCGATACGGATGTAAGAAAATGTATGCAACGCTGTGTTCTACAAGCGGGTAGGGAGAGCAAAAGCAGCTTTGTTATAATGCGGCCCAGATGTGACTTTTTTATTTTTCCCCGTTCTTTTTTAGGGCTAGGATTTTTTGGGTATTGATATGCTTAAGTGGATTATTTTGGCCATCTTTGTCATCTCAGCGTTATATATTCAGCGACGTGGCACAGTTCGGCATTCTTTTTATCGCCAGTTTTTTGACCATTCGACCCTGTTTGCACCGATCAATTTTCTGATGTACGCCTTTTCACGCGTACCGAATCAGCCTTATATCGATACGCAGCATTTTAAAGACCTAAAAGTGCTGGATGAAAACTGGGAAATGATTCGTGACGAAGCACAGGCACTCTATCAGAAAGGCGGGATCAAGGCTTCGAGCAAATATGATGACCTGGGGTTTAACTCATTTTTTAAGACTGGCTGGAAACGCTTCTATTTAAAATGGTATGACTCGGCGCATCCCTCTGCAGCAGAACTCTGCCCAAAAACTACCGCCTTGCTCAAAACTTTGCCTACCATTAAAGCGGCCATGTTTACCGAGCTGGCACCCGATAGCCGTTTGGTCCGTCATCGTGACCCTTATGCCGGTTCATTGCGTTATCACTTGGGCTTAATGACCCCGAATGATGACCGCTGCTTTATCGATGTCGATGGTCAGCGTTATTCCTGGCGCGACGGCGAGAGCGTGGTATTTGATGAAACCTATATTCATTATGCCGAAAACAAGACTGACCAGAACCGGATCATTTTCTTTGCTGATGTCGAGCGACCTTTAAAAACCCGCTGGATGGAACGCTTCAATCACTGGTTTGGTAAAAAAGTGATGACAGCAGCCAGTTCACCGAATGAGGTTGGGGATCAGACTGGTGGCTTAAACAAAGTCTTTGGTTATGTCTATCAACTCCGGGTAAAAGCCAAAGCTTTAAAAGCACAGAACCGCCAGCTGTACTATTTCCTGAAATGGTTCCTGATGCTGGGTATTTTCTTCCTGATCTTTATTCGTCCTTATCTGTTTGCCTAAGCTGCAACATAAAAAATAAAGCGCCCACATGGGCGTTTTTTATTACTTGCAGAGATTCACCACATCATTCTGATTTTGTGTAAGATAAAACAAAATAGGGGGAAGATGATGCGTGTATTTCGTTCCAAAAAAGACTGGTGGCTGCTGGCATTTTTGATCTGTATGAGCGGTTTGTTATTGCAATTATTACTGACCATGCAGGCCAAAGGGACGATGGCTCAATATCCGGTGCATACCGCAGTCTATATACTCACAATCCTCTTGGTCTGGTGGCCGGTCTGGAGTACCCGTTATATCGTCCAGGATGGGCAATTGACCATTAAAAGCCTATGGCTGACCTGGCAAATTCCGCTCAGCTCAATTCAGAATATCCAGCCTACAGATCATTCAGAAATTGCACCTGCTTTGTCTTTCAAGCGTTTAAAAGTCAGCTATACATTGGCAGATCAGCAAAAATATATCCTGATTTCACCTAAAGACCCGGATGCATTGATTCAGGCGATTCAAGCACATCAAACAGTTTAATTGGAATCGGAGGCTTGAGGCTGAACTAGCAATTGACCATTAATGCAGTCCAGATGGAGTTGCAGTTGTTCTGGATGGTTCAGGAAATAAAGCGCTAAGATCGGTTCCAGTTCAGTCCGTATTTTTCGGCCCAGATGACGGGCGCCATAACGGATGTCATGACCCTGATAAAAATGGGCCTTGGCTGCATCAGTGAGGTGAATCTGTCGTTTCTGATGTTGCAGACGTTGATTTAATTTATCCAGCTCAATCTCAACCAGTCGTGGCAGGGCATCATTTTGGACAGCCTGATAGTGCAAGGTACGGTCAATCCGGTTTAAAAATTCAGGATCGAACTTGCGCTGCATGACTTTTTCAATGATCTGCTGGGTCGGTACTTTTTTCAGACATAGTTGCTGCATTTTCTGCGGCAGATAACTGAGTTTTTCCAGATATTGCTGTGAGGCCTGTGCGCCGATATTACTGGTCATAAAAATCATGCAGTTACGAAAATCGATGGTTTTGGTACCAGCAGTCAACGTCAGTCGACCGGTATCCAGGACATTCATCAGGCCACGAATGACTTCAGTACTGGCTTTTTCCAGTTCATCGAACAGCATGATGCCGGGACGGGTATGGCTTCCGGCAATAGCGGTTTCATCAAACAGGCTATGGCCTTCTTTAGAGCCCACATAACCCGGAGGCGCGCCAGTCAGGGCAGCTGCATAATGTTCCTGCGCCAAAGTATTCATATCAATCCGGCAGAAAGCATCAGGACGGCCATAAATTGCTTCGGCAATCAGACGCACGGTCTCGGTTTTGCCGACACCGGTCGGGCCAAGCATTAAGGTAACCGAAAGCGGACGTTCAGGACTGGAAAAGTCAGCCTTGACCACATGCAGCATTTTTTCAATTTCATTTAAGGCCGCATCCTGACCGATGATCCGTTCCCGTAGCAACTGCATCACAGCCTGAGGTTCAAAATGAAAACGCGGTTTCCCAATTAAACGGTCACGCTCAGACTGGCTATGGCTAGAGGTGGCAGGTTGCACAACATGAATACCGGATTGGGAACTTGTCATCTTGGATCATCTCGAGATTGAACCTGTCGAGCATAGCAAAGTTAGTTCAGGCGACTTATAGCTTTTAGCAATCAGACCATATTGAGTTGCTTATAAATACGGCGGTCTGGGCATAACCTGTTTCACTTTCGATGACAGTTCGGGTGAATTTTGTGTCATCGCTTGAAAATGACACATTAAACATCACATATATCTGCATATTGCAGGTAAAAAATAGGTTTTAGGTGAACGAGAACGCACGCCCTCATATTGAAAAAATCTTGGCCAATATGACCACCTTACCCGGGGTCTACCGGATGTATGGCAAAGATGGCGAACTCTTATATGTGGGAAAAGCCAAAAATCTGAAAAATCGGGTGTCCAGTTATTTTGTCAAAACCCTTGATCATCCCAAGACTCAAGCTTTGGTGGCACGGATTTACGACATTCAAACCTTGGTGGTGCGTTCAGAAACTGAAGCTTTATTGCTAGAGCAAAACCTGATCAAGCTGCATCGTCCACCGTATAACATCATGCTGCGTGATGACAAATCCTATGTCTATATTTTTGTTTCGGCAGACAAGCCTTATCCGCGGATTGCCAGCGGTCGTGGCAAGGGCAAACATCAGGTTGGCAAGTTTTTTGGACCTTATCCGAGTGCTTACAATGCACGCGATACTTTGGTTATTCTGCAAAAATTATTCAATGTACGTTCCTGTGAAAATGGTTTCTTTGCCAATCGTACTCGACCTTGTTTGCAATATCAGATCAAGCGCTGTTCCGGCCCTTGTGTGGGTCTGATTTCGCCTGAGGATTATCAGGAAGATGTCAATAATTCGATTCGCTTCCTGCAAGGTGATACCAAAGAGCTGAATCAGGAACTGATTGCCAAGATGGAAGCAGCTGCAGAAAATCTGGAATTTGAAAAGGCGGTATTTTATCGTGACCGGATGGCGTTACTGCGTGATGTACAGGCACAGCAGGCGATTTATAAAGTCAAAGGTGAGGCAGATATTCTGGCAATTGCCTACCAGGCAGGCGTGACTTGTGTGCAGATCATGCATGTGCGTAATGGCAAAATGCTCGGCGGTAAAGGCTATTTCCCGGATATGCTGAGTGATGATCTGGGGCAAATGCTCTCGGATTTTATTGCCAATTTCTATTTCCAGGTCGCCGATGAAATTCCATCTGAACTGATCGTGAATATTGAAATGCCAGATCGGAAGGAACTTGAAGCCGCACTTTCTCAACATTTTGATAAGAAGATTCAGATCAAGTCGAAAGTCCGGGAAACCCGTGCTGAATGGCTGGAACTGGCGCAAATGAATGTACAACATGCTATTCAGGGCAAACTGGCCAACCATTTTGAGTTGAATGAACGTTTCCATCAGTTAGAGGAAGTCGTGGGACGGCCGGTAGATCGGATTGAGTGTTTCGATATCTCGCATACCATGGGTGAAGATACGGTTGCCTCCTGTGTAGTCTTTGACAGTGGAGGTGCGCGCAAACGTGATTATCGCCAGTTTTCTATCAATGATATTCAGGCGGGTGATGACTATGCCGCGATGCGTCAGGCCTTAACCCGTCGTTATAAAAAAGCCATGTTGCCAGATTTGCTGCTGATTGACGGTGGTAAAGGGCAATTGCATATGGCGATGGAAGTCATGCAGGAACTTGGGCTAGATGCCTTTATGGTTGGTGTGTCTAAAGGCGAAGGGCGTAAGCCGGGTCTGGAAACCCTGCATTTTACCGATGGCAGCAAGATTCAGCTTCCAGAAGATCATAAGGCCTTGCATCTGATCCAGCAGGTACGTGACGAAGCTCACCGTTTTGCCATTACCCGCCATCGGGCCAAACGCGATAAAAAACGGGGTTCATCCGTATTGGAAGTGATCCCAGGATTAGGACCGAAGCGTCGTCGTGATTTATTGACCCATTTTGGTGGGATTCAGGGTGTGCTTAAAGCTTCTGAAAAAGACCTGCAACTGGTGCCGGGTCTGGGTTCGGTCATGGCCCGGATGATTTATAAAGTTCTGCATGAGTAATCGTTTTATATCAATTACAAGTGCAAAAATGCACATTGACCTTCGAGTCAAAGGTCATTTCTATTCATAGATTTTTCCAGCAATATATCGGTTCATCAGACAAAGTTGAAGGATCGATATGTCGTTGCAAGCACTGTACGCACAAATTGCGCAGCAAGAATGGATTGAAATGCCGACAGGCTGGGGACAAGGAAGAACCATCTACGGTGGACTTGCAGCTGCAGTCATGATGCAAAAAGCCGTGGTAATAATCAATGATCCTGCTAAACGTTTGCTGAGTACCAGTGTGACTTTTGTTGGCCCGGTACAGGAAGGCAAAGCACGCCTAACTGCGGAAATTCTGCGTGAAGGCAAATCGGTCACTACCATCGAAGTACGTCTATGGCAGGATGAGGCTGTTCAGAGCATTCTGATTGCCAGTTTCGGCGTAGCGCGCGATTCTAGCATTCAGGTACATCAGGAAATCCAGGCTCCGGATTATGCTCCTCCTGAAACCCTGTTCCAGATTCCTGCACAGTTCAAGCTTCCAAAGTGTTTTGATCATTTTGAACTCAGATGGGCGGATTTGAATCTGCCGTGCAGTTCAAGTGTACGTCCTGATTTTGAAGGCTGGTGCCGCTTCCATCCAGATCAACATTCTGACCGTGAATTTCAGTTAGCTGACCTGATGGCCATTTTTGACATCTGGCCACCAGGGGTGTTACCGATGTTTCAGACACTGGCCCCAGCGAGCAGCCTGACCTGGACTGTAACCTATGTGCATCCAGTGCAGCATCAGCTACATGATTGGTTTAAATATAAAGTGATTACCGACCATGCGGCTGACGGTTATTCAACAGAACATGCCTATCTGTGGGATGTAGAAAATCGGCTGATTGCGATGGCCAGACAGACAGTGACGGTGTTTGCCTAGTGACACTTCAAGTCAATTCGTATAAAGTGAAGCGTATTAATGATGGATTAAACCTCGAAAAAAGTGTGCATTTTCATCGTACATGAGGGGAACAATTGGCGGTGTCTATGACTACAGGTCGTATCCTGAATATTCCAAATATCTTGACCTTGGCTCGTATTATCCTGATTCCGGTTTTTTTATTGGTCGCATATTGGCCACCGGCAATGGGATTTAATGAAACCAGTCCTGATGTGACGCGGCATATTATCTTAACGACAATTTTTGTAGTGGCTGCAGTCACTGACTGGTTTGATGGTTATCTGGCGCGTACTCTGAATCAGACGTCTGCTTTTGGTCGTTTTTTGGATCCAGTTGCAGACAAGTTGATGGTCGCTGCTGCGCTTATTGTCTTAGTGCAATGGCAACCTTCGATCTCGATGGCTTTTGCAGCGATTGTGATTATTTCACGGGAAATTACAGTTTCAGCTTTACGTGAATGGATGGCTGAACTCGGTGCGCGTACCAGTGTGGCGGTGTCGACAGTGGGTAAATACAAAACCGCGTTCCAGATGATCGCAATTACGGTTTTCCTGCTGAACTGGCCACCGCTAGAAATGCTGGCTTATGCGTTGCTATATACAGCTGTGGTACTGACCTTATGGTCAATGTTTATTTATCTAAAAGCAGCCTGGCCATATCTGAAACAGCCTTAATCAATAAAAGCTCCTTAAAGGGGCTTTTTTTTATAGCTGAAATAGGAAATATAAAAATAGCAGGCAAAAAAATACCCAGCCTTTGGGGGAAGAACTGGGATGAAATCGGGGGTATTTCTCAGTTATTATTATAGTTATTCAAAGATATCTCATCTTCTTGCTGGTCATTATAGGGAGCACCTTCCACAAAATCATGTGGTTTCTTGTAGCTGAATGTTGTGTTTTGTGAGAGCAATGTATACAGAATTTACAATTGATTATTTTGATACAAATCTGATTGCTTTTCAGTAAGATAATAGCTGCTTAAATTTAAAAAACACGGTAAGAAAATGACAGGTTTTGAGCCTGTTTTTTAGGTCAATAATTTTCGATTTCATGAAAGTTAAAATAGTTTTTAGAGTGCTTTTAAGAGAAATAGAGTATCTATAGAAAAAGAATATCCGAGGAGTCTCTTGTCAGGTATTTAGCTCATGATCTGATGAAGAAATACTTTTCAAATTAAAAAGGGAATTCTTTTTATGGATTATTTTTTGTAGCATTCGAAGTGATACGTTTCGCTTAATTTACATAAGAAGAAAGGCTCGAACTTAGATAAAGAAAAATTTCCATGTAAGGAGTTTTTTTATTCTATGAACTCATAGCTGCTTGTCTTATGTAAAAAACAAAAAGAGCAGGGCTTTAAACTAAAAGGGGAATCTTTCATGTATTTCCTTTTTGAAAAGTAAAATTATGCGCTTGTTTTGCTCAGTTAAAACGCAGTCTAGCTCTTGCAGTATTCGTAAAAAAAAGAGCCTTGTCAGGCTCCTTTTTGACATTTGAAACTACGCGCTTCGCTTGTCTTGCGGCGTGGCGGAGCAGTGCTTTTGATATAAGAAAAGCCCCGTTTATGGAGCTTTTCAAATGTTGACCTACGCGCACCTTCGGTGCTTGTCTTGCAGAAAAATAAGGCAGCGCCTTATTTTTCTTCAGGCTTTAGACCTTCGGCTTTTTCCAATGATTCATCATTGTTAAAGAATTTCTCGCGTTGTTCTTCAAGGAACTTTTTCGCATCCGGTTCAAACACGTTTAAACGCTTTTCATTGATCAGCGTGGTCTGGTGTTTCAGCCATTCTTGCCAAGCCTGTTTAGATATCGTATCAAACAGTTCCTGACCCTTTGCACCCGGGAATGGTGCAAAGTCTAAACCTTCCATTTCTTGTTGATACTTACGGCAAAAAACTTGTCGAGACATATCAATACTCCAATTTAAAGCGAAAGCAATTAAGCGTAAAGTTTCTCTAGGCGAGCATGCGCACGTTCGATCGCAGCTTCAACCTGTGCAGGTGCAGTACCACCGATGTGATTACGTGCATTCACAGATGCTTCTAAGGTCAGGGCTTTTTCGAATACATCTGCCTGAATCAGATCAGAGAACTGTTGCAGTTGCTCAAGTGTCAGTTCAGACAGGTCTTTACCTTCCTGTACACCCAGAGCTACCGCTTTACCCACAATTTCGTGTGCATCACGGAAAGCCACGCCATTTTTTACCAGATAATCTGCCAGGTCAGTGGCCGTTGAGAAGCCACGAAGTGCTGCTTCACGCATAATTTCGATGTTTGGTACAAGCGCAGGAATCATATCCGCAAATGCCATTAATGAACCACGGACGGTATCGATCGCATCAAATAATGGTTCTTTGTCTTCCTGGTTATCTTTGTTGTAAGCAAGCGGTTGACCTTTCATTAGGGTCAACAAGCTCATCAGATCACCATATACACGGCCAGTTTTACCACGGATCAGTTCAGGTACATCCGGGTTTTTCTTCTGCGGCATAATAGATGAACCAGTACAGAAACGGTCTGGAATATTTACGAACTTGAACTGAGCCGATGTCCATAGGATCATTTCTTCAGACATACGTGACAGGTGCATCATAATTAAAGATGCCGCAGCATTGAATTCAATACCGAAATCACGGTCAGAAACAGCATCAAGTGAGTTTTCAGCAACAGCTTCAAAACCTAGAAGCTCAGCGGTATAAGCACGGTCAATCGGGTAAGTCGTACCTGCCAGAGCAGCAGAACCGAGTGGCATACGGTTAACACGTTTACGGCAATCAATCAGACGCTCAGAGTCACGTACCAGCATTTCAAACCAAGCCATTAAGTGATGACCAAAAGTCACTGGCTGTGCAGTTTGCAGATGGGTAAAACCTGGCATGATGGTATTGGTGTTTTTAGCTGCCAGACCCAGGATGCCTTTTTGCAATTTTTTCAGTAATTCCAGGATGGCATCAATTTCATCACGGACATACAGACGGATATCTGTGGCAACCTGGTCATTACGGCTACGGCCCGTATGCAATTTTTTACCGGTGATGCCGATACGCTGAGTCAGGCGCGACTCAATGTTCATATGCACATCTTCAAGGTCAATGCGCCATTCGAAGTTACCTGCTTCAATATCTGCTTTAATGGCAGTCAGACCTTCGATAATGTCATCACGTTCCTGTTCGGTCAGTACGCCAACTTTTGCCAGCATGGTTGCATGTGCAATCGAGCCTGCAATGTCTTGTTTATAAAAACGTTGGTCAAATTGAACAGATGCTGTAAATTCAGCAACAAAAGCATCAGTCGCTTCAGAGAAACGACCGCCCCACATACCCGAAGTCTGGGCTTGTGATGGATTTGAGGAATTAGAAGATGTGGTCATGTCGGCTCAATCAGATTAAAAGCAGTAGAACGAAAAAGAGTATAACAAATTCAAAGCCCGTTGCCGAAGTCCAAGTCGATCAATCTTTTACATCTCCGACCGGATCAGTGCAAAGCTCTTATTTTTTTAGCCAGATCGGCAAGCTGCACTATTTGCTGGAAATGTTTATTGGCGGCAATGTGCTGGCCATGGTCTTAGCCTTGGCAAAAGCACAGTCCTGGCAGGCGCTTAATCTGGCAGATCTGCTTCAATATATGCTGTATATCAACTGGATACTGTTATGTTTTGCAGCGCTAGTCGAGCTTTTTCATCAGCACTTTCAACGTATGGGGATTAAGCTGGCATTAATCTGCGGATTTTTGCTATTACAGGCGATTGTTTTGGTAACTACGACCAGTCTGAATGTGCTGACTTATTTTGGCAGCAATTTGAATTTTCAGGGACTGAGTCTGGCAGTCGCACTGGATCAGGTCGGCCTACATCTGAGTTTTGGTATCCTGTTAGGCATGTTCTGTTTTCGCTATCTGTATTTGCGTGAACAATGGGCGCAGCAGCAGCACAGTGAATTACATGCACGGATTCAGGCCATGCAGGCCAGGATTCATCCGCATTTTCTGTTTAATAGTCTTAACAGTGTAATTAGCCTGATCAGTATTGACCCGGACAAAGCCGAACAAATGTTGCTGAATTTGTCCCGTCTTTTTCGGGCCAGTTTTCAGGAATTGAAGCTGGTCAAGTTGCAGGAAGAAATTGAACTCTGCCAGCGCTATCTGGAGATTGAACAGATTCGTCTGGGAGAGCGTTTGCAGGTCGAATGGAAATTAGAAAACAAAGACTTATACTCACAAGTCCAAATTCCATTATTGACTTTACAACCCCTAGTGGAAAATAGTATTTTCCATGGAGTTGAAAAAATTTTGACAAAGAGTACCATAAGCATATTGATTGAAATCTTGCAAAATCAAATTAATATCATCATAACAAACCCCTATACGCAGGATAATAAAACATTAAAAAAGGGACATGGTATTGCAATTGAAAATGTCAGACAGCGTCTGGAAGCTTATTACGGACCTACGATGACGTTTCAAACTTTCGCCGGTGGAGGGGTGTTTACCACGGTTGTGCAATATCGCTATAAATAAAAAGAAATCAAGGAAATCACAGTTAACTTATAATCAAATGAATAATGTTGACTGGATTAAGGAGGAGAAATGGACGTCCTGATTTGTGACGATGAGCCTTTGGCTGTCGAGCGACTATCACGTTTAGTCTCTCAACTGGGGCATGATGTAGTTGCAACAGCTACGCATGGTCGTCAAGCAATTGATCTGGCTCACCAGCATGAACCTGATGTCATCTTATTAGATATTCAAATGCCTGAAATGGATGGTTTGACCTGTGCGCAGCATTTGCGTCAACTCGACCCGATGCCGGCTATTGTCTTTTGTACGGCCTATGACCAACACGCGCTGGATGCATTCAAATCTAATGCAGACGGCTACCTGCTTAAACCGGTGATGCAACAGGAATTGGCACAGGTTTTAGAGCATCTAATTAAACTTACCCAAGCTCAAATGAGCCAACTAAAACAAAAAGAAAATATGGAAGAAATCAATATCAGCCGCCATCAAATTGCGGCAAAGACCTATCGCGGGGTCGAATTGGTGCCAGTTGAAAATATCTATTATTTTCTGGCGGATCAAAAATATGTGACCGTACGCCATAAAAACGGCAGTGTCCTGATTGATGAAACCCTGAAGGAGTTGGAACAGGAGTTTGGACATCAGTTCATCAGGATTCACCGTAATGCACTGGTTTCGGTTCACTATCTGGAAGGCTTGGAAGTGGTGAGTTCTGGCCAGTATCAGGTGCGTTGTCGTGAACTGGAAGAGCGTCTGGCGGTCAGCCGGCGTCATTTGCCATTCTTGCGGGAACGGATTCAGAAACTCTAAACGGATCAATGAGTTCGTCTGGACCAGTATTGAAACTTGTATAAATTCGCTTGCATTTTCAAGTGAGCAGGTTAAGTTTAGACTATTGTTCTCATTGACTGTTTATTGAAATTTATGAAGACCCTAAAAATTGCTACTCGACAAAGTCCACTTGCGCTCTGGCAGGCGGAACATATCCGTGCACGCTTACAGGACCTGCATGCTGGACTTCAGGTCGAGTTAGTCACTTTTGTTACACAGGGTGATAAAATTCTTGATACGCCATTGGCTAAAATTGGCGGTAAGGGCTTATTTGTAAAAGAATTAGAAGCAGCCTTACTAGATGGTCGTGCTGATCTGGCAGTCCATTCAATGAAAGATGTGCCAATGGCTTTGCCTGAAGGCTTATCTTTGGCAGTCATCTGTGAACGTGAAGATCCACTGGATGCTTTTGTCTCAAATACTTATGCCAGTTTTGACGAATTACCTCAAGGTGCCAAAGTTGGAACTTCCAGCTTGCGCCGTAAAACCCAGATTTTAAAACAGCGTCCGGACCTTGAGATTATCGATTTACGCGGTAATGTGGGTACACGCTTATCCAAACTGGATGCAGGTCAGTATGATGCAATCATCCTGGCCAGTGCCGGTTTAAAACGCTTGGGCCTTGCAGATCGTATTCGTCATAGTATTGTGCCTGAAGTAAGTTTACCCGCAGTAGGACAGGGTGCACTGGGCCTGGAATGCCGGAGTGGAGATCAAGCGGTATTAGATTTAATCCAGCCTCTGTTACATGTAGAAACTGATGCCTGTGTCCGTGCCGAACGTGCCTTTAATGCCTATCTGGAAGGTGGCTGTCAGGTGCCAATCGCAGGCTATGCCACTTTAAATGAAGGTGTCATTTCGATTGAAGGCCGGGTCGGTAGCGTAGATGGCGCAACTTTGCTACGCGCACAGCAAAGTGGAACCATGGCAGATGCAGAGCAATTGGGCGTGCAGCTGGCCAAAGATCTACTAGATCAGGGTGCAGGCGAGTTACTGAAAGCCCTTTATTCAAAATAATGTTGTTCATTAATACCCGTCCGAGTGATCGTGCTGCAAATTTAACGCAAGCTCTACAGACAGCGCAAATTCCGGTGATAGAGTTGCCCTTGCTAGAACTGGTACAGCAGCCTTATACGGATGAGCTAGCCAGTTTATTTAGGCAGCTACCCCAAGCAAAACTGATTGTCGTAGTGAGTCCGACCGCTGCCCAAATTGGCATGCAATATTTGCAGCAGGCAGGCCTATCATTGCATGATCTTGGAAGTGTCCAGTGGGTCGCTGTGGGTAAAGCTACCGAGCGGGCTTTAGCAAGCTACGGTATCCAGAGTTATGTGCCTGATGTGGAGACTTCGGAAGGGATGCTGCAATTGCCTGTGCTACAGCAGTTAGCTACCGGATCAACTGTCGCCTTTTGGCGAGGTGAAGGTGGGCGTCAATTTATGATGCAGCATTTAAAGGATCAGCAAATTCATATATTGAATTTCATTTTATATGATCGTCAGTGTCCGCCAGTGACTTCCGAGATATTAGCTAAACATTTGACGAGCCTTGAAGCTAATCCCCGTTATGCAGTCTTGGTCAGCAGTGAAGCGAGCTGGCTTAACTGGCTAGCCTTGATGCAGCCGTATCCGCATCTCATCAATCGGGCATTGTATTTGGTTTTGGGGCCGCGTTTGGCTGCCATGCTTGGGGAATATCAACAGCAACATCAGGCTGGTTTTCAATTCGCTCAGTTAGAGGACTTAAGCGGATCGACGATTTTGCAGCAGCTACTGATGTACTAGGAAACGCATGAAAAAATTATTCATTGTTTTTTTCATCTTGAGCTTGGCGTGGATTGCCAAGCTGAGCTATGACCTGTTTGGCTTAAATTCAGCACAGACTGAATTGACCCAGAATTTTAAGCAGCTGCAACAGCAGAATGCCAATCTGAATGATCAGCTGGTGGCCTTAAAACGTCAGGTTGCTACGGGCCAAGCAGCAAACCCTGAAACACCGAACAAGGGGACAGTTCAGGATACTCCTAGGGCTAACTTGCAGGATGATCTACCTTTAGTTGAGCAATATCTGGATCTGGTTGAGTTTGCCTTGCAGCAGCAACAATATGCAATGGCGATGGAAAAGTTGAACCAATTATCCAATCAGCTTGCACATCTAGAACTGGCACCTGCTCTTCTGGGTAGCCTGAATCAGGCGATTGACAAGGATCGGGAAGTCCTTAAGCAGTTCATCAACAATCGTTTAGTACAACAGAATAAATTAAAAGAATTACTGCAACAGATTGATATTGAGATGGAAAAGGAAATCCGGGTGCAGCATCAGCACCGCGCTACAGCCCAAAGCTCATTTTGGCAGCGCTGGATTCAGATTGAATCAGTCGAGAAACCGAGTGCAGTCTTAATGCAGCGTAATCTGGTCTTAAAAGAAGCTCAGCTGCGTTTACTGATTGCAGAAAATAGTGTGCAGCAAGGACAGCAGGTAGCTTTCCAGCAAGCCCTGAAAAGTGTGATCGAGGTATTGGCTCAACTTCCGGATGCGCAAAGCAAACAATGGATTCAGCGACTGGAGCAAATTAAGATAGCACCTCAAACGCCTACTCCTCAGCTCAATACGCGTACCCTGATCGGTTAATTGCTTATGAAACAGATTTTACTTGCTTATTTACTGGTTGGTTTGCTGGGCTTGGCGATCTTGAGCGTACTGAGCTATGGTTATGGTGCGGGCTATGTCTATCTGTATTGGCGCGGACTACAAATCCAGACCACTTTCTGGTTCCTGGTGGGCTTGCTTATCGTAATCAGCTTTCTGATGCATATGCTGTGGTATGCGACCAAGCGTTATCTCAGCTTTAAACAGCGTAAACATGAAACGGTATTCAGCTTTGCCCGCCTGCATCCTTATGAGCAGTTAGCCGTAGTTTGGTTATTAAATGCTGCACAGGATCAACGGGATTTTATCCAGCAGTCTTTTAATCAGTCGGGATTGCTCAAGCATATTATTGATGCCCGATTATCCTGGGGACAGCAACAATATAGCGAAGCATTGAGTAGTTTAAATCAGTCTAATCCTATGGCATTTGAACTGGCAGAATTACAGCGGATTGAAATCTATTTATCGCAGCAGGATGGTCAGCAGGCATTAACGCATTTAGAATTTTTAAATCAACATGAGTTATCTCCCTGGTTAAGACGAGTCAAAACCGCTTATGAGCAGCGTTTAAATGCTTTATGGGGGCAATTTGCCTTACAGTTTCCCTGGTTATATTTACGTTCAACCAAATATGGGCATTTAGACCAAGAAGTAAAAAAAATATGGCTGCAGCAATTATTAATAGCTTATGACCAGGCTACTGAAGATGATTTAGAATATTTAAAACAACGTTATCTGGATTTAAAACAGGATATATTTAATCGTGACTATGAAGTCAAGCTATTATGGTTGAAACTGTTATTTAGAATGCCGGAAATGAGTGTTGAGCATGAATGCCTTGCTAAACACTTACTGGAACTCCAATTTAATCAGGATGTATTCTATTTATGGTTCCAGCAGCAGTTATTAAAGCAGTTTCCAGATTATGCAGATATTGAGCAGCAGATCTCAGTTTGGGATGCAAAATATACTGCACTGCCAATATTAAGTTTTGCCAAATGGCATATTCTACAGGCGACTGGCCGGGTAGAAGAAGCTCAGCAATTGCTGGATCTCTATCCAGATGACATTCGCATGAGCTATTTGAGAATTAAATCTGTATTACAGGGAAGAGAGGATTTAATACAGCAGTTAAATGCCGTATTTGAATCGAATGTTAATTTTATCGAAATCAGAATTTGAGGAAATAATGTCAGAATTACAACAATATCCGGTGATTTATTCGCAAACTGTTACATGGGGAGACATGGATGCGTTTGGGCATGTTAATAATGCCATGTATTACCGTTATATAGAAAGTGCCCGTTTGGCTTATTTGGGTAAATTAAATATCTTTGATGAAGATATTTTAACAGTAGTGGCTTCAAATCAATGCCGTTATTTAAAACCTGTGGTTTATCCAGATCAATTAAAAGTGGCGGCACGAATTGATGAAATTCGGAATAGTGCAGTCAGAATGCATTATTTATTATGGAGTGAACAGCAGCAAAGTATCGTAGCTACTTCAGAAGCAGTAATTGTATGTTTAAATAAAAATATGCAGAAAACTGAAATACCTGAACATATTCGAGAAAAAATAAAATCGCTAGAATTAACTGTACAACATGAAATTTAATATTAGAGTTTTTATCTCTAATTTAATGATTAATTTTGTAATGGCCCTTAAGTTTATTGTTATACATTTAAAATTTTATATTGAATATTACACTTAATATAAATATGATGGGTTCGTTATTTATTAAAAGAAATAATGCTATTTATTGGAGAACATGATGCCAGACATTACAAATTTATCAGTTGAAGAGTTAAAACGTTTACAAGCAGAAGCTGAGTCTTTAATTGCTTTGAAAAAAGATCAGGAAATTGAAGATGCTTATCATCAGGTATTGGATATTGCCGACAAAGTAGGCTTAACGATTGAACAGCTTCTTGAATTTGGTGCTTCTAAACGTAAAAAAACTGCACGTAAGTCTGTAGAGCCACGTTATCGCAGTAAAAGCAATCCGGAAGACACCTGGACTGGTCGCGGTAAACAGCCACGCTGGTTAGTTGCTGAATTAGAGAAAGGCGCAAAACTGGAAGATTTCGTGATCTAATCCTTCTGCCGCATTATTCATCATCATGCTGTTATGCATACGGCCTGTGATTGATCAGCCAAGCACATCCTGCTTGGTTTTTTTATGCCTATGAATTGGCGTCAGAGAAAAAGTGTGCATAATGTGATTATAAAATGACAAAACTATAAATTTAGGGGTTTCGATTGGATAGGTTGGTCGTGGCGGGATGAGCAATAAGCCGAAAACATTAAAATGGTTGATATTTGCAATTCTAGCCTTTTTTGTCTTTGTAATTCTGCAAGTTCCTGCAGCTTGGTTAATTTCAAAATTTTATAAAAATAATCAGGTCTTACATAATGTAAGCGGGAATATCTGGCAGGGAAGTGCGGACTGGAAAAAAGGTAATCTTCGGGGAAGTCTGAACTGGCAGGTTCGTCCTTTGGACCTGTTGTTGCTGAGATTAGGGGCAAATATTGATCTGCATAGCGGTAATACCCAGTTTTCGGGTGTGATGGGCTATGGTTTGAATAAAACTTTAACCGTTAAAAATCTTGAGGGACAGCTTGCACCTGAAACTTTAAAGAAGATTGCTGACTGGCAATGGCCTACCAACCCGATTCAGTTTAAAGAACTCGATTTTAAATATAAAAAAGAGCAAGGCTTTAGTCATGTAGACGGTCAGATGCAATGGAGTGGTGGTGAACTGATTTACACGTTTGCCCAGCGTCAGGAGCGTATGAATGTACCGGTTCTAAGTGGTCAGTTATCTGATGAGAATGGACAGCTGCTGTTGGACGTACGCGACAATCGTGATCAACGTATGTTGAATATTAAACTGGATCCAAGCTTGATGCTGGATATTCAGCTGACACAGCGTTTTCTATTGAATGCTCCTTCTTATACGGGTAAAGCTGGACTGGATACTTACGTGATTAGTACCCGTCAGCCTTTAATGGGGGGCTTCAACTGATGGCAAGCCCACTCGATTATTTTAAAAATATTGATTTGAAGCAGACAGAGCGTGTTACTCCGATTTTATTATTCCTGTTAATTCTGTATTTATGCTGGAAATTGGCCGCCTTATTCTGGCTTCTGGTGGCTCCGCCACAAGCGATGCAGATTGATCAGGTAGAACTAGGGTCACAACAGGCTCAAGTGCCAAATATAAGTGCCTTTTCACTATTTCAGGAAAATACTTACGCAGCGAACACTGCTGAAACTGCCAATATTGTCTTGCAGGGAGTTGTGGTGGCGAGCCCAAGCTATAACTCTTCAGCAGTCTTGAAAATTAATGACCAGTCTGACCGTTATCGGGTCGGAGAAGTATTGGGGAATAGCAGTTTTACGCTGGCTGAAGTGTATTGGGACCGGGTGATTTTGCGTAAATCAAGCGGTGCGACCCAAGAAATCCTGTTTAAAGGACTGGAAAATGGTTTAAATCAGCCAATCGTGCCGGATACCTCAGCAGCATCTGCAAATTCAATGCCTCCGATGTATACGGAAAGTGGTATGCCTGAACAACCTTCACCACACAGTGAAATCAATCGGGCCATCCAGCAGATGCAGGAAAATAAGGACCAGTACTTACAGAATATGGGGGTAAGTGCAGCAGAGGGTGGTTATGAAGTCACTTCACGGACACCGGCTGCACTGCGTAATCGCTTGGGATTAAGACCGGGGGACCGGATTTTGTCTTTGAATGGTCAGACCCTGTCACAGGGACAAACCGAAGCACAATTACTGGAACAGGCTCGACGTGACGGTCAGGTCAAACTCGAAATAAAACGTGGTGATCAGGTGATGACCATACAACAGGATTTGAAGTGATGTGTCATCACGCATAGGGTTAGGAAACACAAAAGTTTATGGCTTTATTTAATAATAATCGATCAGCATGGGCATTCTGTGTGGCCGCACCATTGGTTGCTATGGTCAGTACGGCAAGTTATGCGCAAACCTGGAAAATCAATCTCCGGGATGCAGACTTAACCGCCTTCATTAATGAAGTGGCGGATATTACCGGTAAAAATTTTGCGGTAGATCCTCGGGTTCGAGGTAATGTCACGGTCATTTCCAACAAGCCACTGAATAAAAATGAAGTTTATGACCTGTTTTTAGGCGTCTTGAATGTCAATGGTGTAGTGGCCATCCCTTCAGGAAATACCATCAAGCTGGTTCCAGACAGCAATGTCAAAAGCTCCGGGATTCCCTATGATGCACGTCATCGTGCGACTGGTGACCAGATTGTCACTCGCGTGATCTGGCTGGAAAATACCAATCCGAATGACCTGATTCCAGCCCTGCGTCCGTTGATGCCACAGTTTGCCCATTTGGCTGCCGTTCCGGGCACCAATGCACTAATTGTGTCGGACCGAGCCACTAATATCTATCAGCTGGAAACCATCATCCGTAATCTGGATGGCACGGGCCAGAATGATATTGAAGCCATTAGCCTGCAATCCAGTCAGGCCGAAGAAATGATCGAGCTGATTGATTCAATGGCAGCGACAGGTGCAGCTAAAGATCTGCGTGGTTCACGGGTACGGGTCATGGCAGATGTGCGTACCAACCGTATTCTGATTAAAGGGGATCCAGCGACACGCAAGCGCATTCGTCAGATTATTGAAACACTGGATGTGCCTGCAGCAGACCGTCTGGGGGGCTTAAAAGTCTTCCGTTTGAAATATGCCAGTGCCAAGAATCTTTCGGAAATTTTGCAGGGGTTAGTGACAGGGCAGGCAGTCAATACTGGTTTGGATAATTCTTCTTCCAGCTCATCTTCTTATAATTCGACTAATAACCTGAATAACAATAATACCACTAGCTCAAATAGCTCAGGTGCATCCAATATTCAGCTCAATACTGGCATGAAAACCGAGCAGGGCGGGATCAGCAGCTTTAATGCCAATGGCGTCAGCATTATTGCGGATGCCACGCAGAATTCTCTGGTGGTTAAAGCAGACCCGCAACTGATGCGTGAAATCGAATCTGCCATTGGTCAGTTAGATGTACGCCGTCAACAGGTTCTGATTGAAGCTGCAATTATTGAAGTAGAAGGGACAGATGCAGATCAGCTGGGTGTGCAATGGGCCTTAGGTGATATCAGCAGCGGAATTGGTCTGATCAATTTTGATAATTTTGGCACCAGTCTGAAAAATATTGCAGCAGGTTATCTGACTGGCGGTGGTGCAGGTGCGGCGAGTACTGTCGGTGCAGGCAGTTCACTGGTGATTGGTGATTACCGTGAAGGCAGTGATGGTTCACGCCGTTTATACGGCGCGATGATTCAGGCCTTAAAAGAAACGACCAAGTCTAACCTGTTATCTACGCCGTCGATTGTGACCATGGACAATGAAGAGGCTTACATCGTTGTCGGTGAAAACGTACCCTTTGTGACCGGTTCAGTTTCTACGGGAGCCGCAGGTGTTGCTAATCCTTATACCACTATTGAGCGTAAAGATGTCGGTGTAACCTTAAAAGTCGTACCGCACATTGGTGAAGATGGTACTGTACGTCTGGAAGTTGAACAGGAAGTCTCAGATGTAAAAGCCAATAAAGGCCAAGCACAAGATTTGGTCACCAGCAAACGTGCGATCAAAACCTCGATTCTGGCAGAACATGGACAAACGATCGTATTAGGTGGCTTGATTTCGGACAATACTAGTTATGGACGTCAGGCAGTACCCGGTCTAGGGGCAATTCCAGGGGTGGGACGCTTGTTCCGCTCAGAAGGTAAATCTAATCAGAAACGAAACCTGTTGATCTTTATCCACCCAACGATTGTGGGGGATAGAAATGAAGTACGTAAACTGACGCAGCAACGTTATGGTCAGCTGTACAGTCTGCAATTGGCACTCGATTCAGACGGTAATTTTGCCAAGTTGCCGGAAAGTGTTGAAGATGTGTATCAGCAGCGTATTCCAGTTTCTAAGACACCACTGACGAATTCGTCCTACCAGAATGTTCCGAGTGCGCCAGCATCAACGCCGTCAGCTACAGCAGTAGCTACACCGGTAGCAATTGAGCCGGGGATTCAGCGACAAGTGGTACAGCAGCCAGTCCAGCAGGTTGAAAAAAGTAGAAATACCATTACAACAACCACACTTAGACCCAAAAGCTAGACCATTCGCATTTGCATACAGCATGTTATGATAATGTCAAAGAGAATAGAGAAGTAGATTTCATGACTTGGAAAATACAGGCAATTACCGATGACTTGACCGGACAGGAAATAGCAATCGACCGTGACATGCTGGTAGGGCGTCATCAGGCGGCTGATATTGTGCTGCAGGCTGCGGAAATCTCGCGTAAGCATGCTGCTTTTCTGCTGAAAGACGATGCACTGTGGTTACAGGATCTAGGCTCATCTAATGGCACTTTTGTGAATGACTTGCGTATTGAGCAGGAAACGCGATTAAAACAAGACGATGTAGTCCAGTTTGCCAGCTTGAAATTCCTGGTTCTTGAACCTGTAGCGCCTGTTGAAGTGGCGCCAGAAGTTGAAGAAACAGCAGAGCAAGTGGTTGAAGAGATCGAAATGGTCGAGAAAACTCCTGCCCAGCAGATGAATGAGCAGGGCATTCCAGAATTGAGAGAGCGTGATGCTTCAGTCAACTTGACCCGTGATGGTATGCCGACTAATGTTGGTATTCCAAAACCTGCGCCTATTGCTGAAGGGGTAGACCTGAGCTCGGTTAAGCCAGAACCCGCACCAATTCCGGTGGAACAGCCTGTTTCTCGTGTAGAGCAGGAAAAAGAAGCACAGAAAAATGCATCTATTGGACTGATTTCACTAATCGTTCTGATTATTTTGGCGATTATCGCTTGGGTGTTGTTTAAATAAGCCCATGATTGGTTACAATCGAGGCATGCATCACGCATGCCTTTTTTATGGCTGCAAATAAAGAAAATGAGGGTCAGGATGTCAATTGCACAACTGGAACAACGTAAGCTGATTTTATTCGATCTGGACGGCACCTTGGTGGATTCAGCCCATGATCTGTATCGAGCCATGAATATGAGCCTGAATGTCTTGCAGCTACCCCTGGTGACTGAGGAGCAGGTACGGGTGTGGATCGGTAAAGGAACGTCCAAGTTCTGTGAAAGCGTACTCCAGCATTTGGTGGGAGAAGTATTACCTGCCCAGCATCAGGAATTACTTGCGACGTTCCTGGAAATTTATAATGCCGATCCTTGTGTAGATACCAAGCCATTTGACGGAATTATCGAGTTTCTGGAATGGGGTAAGGCTAACGATAAAAAACTGATCTGTGTGACCAATAAACCAGAAGAACCGGCACGCAGTATTCTGGATATTCTGGAAATGGCGAAATACTTTGATGACACCATTGGTGGTGATCGCTTTGCCGAGCGTAAGCCAGATCCGCGTCAGTTGTTGCATTGTGTGGAGCATTATGGCGTGACCAAAGAGCAGGTACTGATGATCGGGGACTCAGTCAATGACATCGAAGCTGCGCGCCGTGCGGGTATAGATTGTATTGTAGTCAGCTATGGCTATAATCATGGTGAAAATATAGCAGACTGTGATCCTCAAGAAATTGTTGATGATCTACGTGAGTTGCTTGCTTAAATAGGGTACGAAGGAAATAAGATGAATAGTTGTAAGGTTTTTCGATGGCGTCGCTCAGTCCAATTCCATTTTCATACTGAGTAACCCTAATTTAAAGAGAAAAACCGAATGACAACTTCAGCTCAATTCCAGCAACTTGCATCTCAAGGCTACAACCTGATTCCTGTATACCGCCAGCGTCTGGCTGATACCGATACTCCTTTATCTATCTTTGCCCGTCTAAAACAGCACCAACAGGCTTATCTGTTCGAATCTGTGGAAGGGGGAGAAAACTGGGCGCGCTATTCAATTATCGGCCTGGGTGAATCGACTGTATTCTCCTGTAATGTGGGTGAACTGACTGTTCAGCATCCAGATGGCTCTATTGAAAAACAGCACTGTGCCGATCCATTCCAGTATATCCGTGACTTTCAGGCACAGTTTAAAGTACCGACCCAGGCAGAACTTCCAGCCTTACCAAGCTTTACCGGTGGTCTTGTCGGTTACTTTGGTTATGACTCAGTACGTTATATCGAACCTAAGCTAAAAAATGTGCCTGAAGCTGATCCGGTAGGCTTGCCAGATATCTGGATGATGCTGTCCAAAACCGTCATCGTATTCGATAATCTGAAAGATACCTTGTTCCTGATTGTCCATGCCGATGCAGCGGATCAGGCAGCTTATGAGAAAGCGCAGCAGCAGCTGGATGAGCTGGAAAATATTCTGGCGACACCGGTAAGCCTGAAAGCGGAAAAACATACAGCACCGCATTTTGAGTCTTTAACTGGACATGACAACTTTATTGCCTCTATTGAAAAGGTAAAAGAGTACATCCGTGCCGGAGATGTGATGCAGGTCGTGCCGGGTCATCGTATGGTTTCTGATTTCGATGGTGAGCCTTTACAGGTCTATCGCGCATTACGTCATCTTAATCCATCACCTTACCTGTTCCTCGTGCAAGGGCAGACCCTAGAAGACAATACGCCGTTCCATATTGTGGGTTCTTCACCGGAAATTCTGTCACGTCTGGAAAATGGCATTGCGACTGTTCGTCCACTGGCGGGTACGCGTCCACGTGGCAAGACCAAGGAAGAAGATCTGGCACTGGAAAAAGATTTACTGTCTGATGAAAAAGAAATTGCCGAGCACTTAATGCTGATTGACTTAGGCCGAAATGATGTCGGTCGAGTATCCAAAATCGGTAAAGTGCAAGTCACTGATCAAATGGTGATCGAACGTTACTCGCATGTGATGCACATTGTGTCGAATGTACAAGGTGAAGTGCGGGATGATGTGGATGCGCTGGATGTTTTTAAGGCAACTTTCCCGGCTGGAACACTTTCTGGTGCACCAAAAATCCGTGCTATGGAAATTATTGACGAAGTTGAGCCAGTGAAACGCGGAATTTTTGGCGGCGCTGTTGGTTATTTAGGCTGGCATGGCGAAATGGACATGTCGATCGCGATTCGTACCTGCGTGATTCGTGAAAATAAGGTCTATGTTCAGGCCGGAGCAGGGCTGGTTGCGGACTCAAATCCTGAGTCAGAATGGAATGAAACCCAAATAAAAGCTCGCGCAGTGATCAAAGCGGTTGAATTATCATCAAACGGATTGATTTTGTGAGTTTTTGGCGTTTTTTTTGAAAAAAACACTTGCATGGATTCTGAGTTTTGCTAAACTGCACACCGTTCCGATACGAAACGTACGAAACACTAAGAAACGCCGGCATAGCTCAGTTGGTAGAGCAACTGACTTGTAATCAGTAGGTCCACAGTTCGAATCCGTGTGCCGGCACCATCTTAGAGAGTTTGGAGTGCGAAGTAAAGAACGACACTGATGTAAGTGTAAAAATGGTGAGGTTCCCGAGCGGTCAAAGGGGGCGGACTGTAACTCCGCTACGAAAGTTTCGAAGGTTCGAATCCTTCCCTCACCACCAATTTTAAGACTTCAAAGTGGTAAGTACCAACATCGTGCGGGAGTAGCTCAGTTGGTAGAGCGGCAGCCTTCCAAGCTGCATGTCGCGAGTTCGATCCTCGTCTCCCGCTCCATTGTTTGAAGTGCTAATATTTGCTCTTATAGCTCAGTGGTAGAGCACTCCCTTGGTAAGGGAGAGGTCTCGAGTTCAAATCTCGATAAGAGCTCCAGATTACAGTTTGGCAACGTGGTTGCAAAAATATTTCAAAAGCAGGCTATTTAGTCTGCTTTTCAAGTATTTGGTGTTTGATTTTTTTTAAACGATATGTCGGAGCTGGGTTTTACTCAGAATTGTGTTCGACGTAAACGAGGAAGATTAACATGGCTAAGGCTAAGTTTGAACGTAATAAGCCACACGTTAACGTGGGCACAATCGGTCACGTTGACCATGGTAAAACAACTTTAACAGCTGCGATTGCAACTGTATGTGCGAAAAAATTCGGTGGTGAAGCGAAAGACTACGCTGCAATCGACTCTGCACCAGAAGAAAAAGCACGTGGTATTACAATTAATACTTCACACGTAGAATACGATTCTCCAACTCGTCACTACGCTCACGTAGACTGCCCGGGCCACGCCGATTATGTTAAAAACATGATTACTGGTGCTGCTCAGATGGACGGCGCGATCCTTGTATGTGCTGCGACTGACGGTCCAATGCCACAAACTCGTGAACACATCCTGCTTTCTCGTCAGGTAGGTGTACCTTACATCGTTGTATTCTTGAACAAATGTGACCTTGTAGACGACGAAGAGCTTCTTGAATTGGTAGAAATGGAAGTTCGTGAACTTCTTTCTACTTACGACTTCCCAGGTGATGACACTCCTGTGATCCGTGGTTCAGCACTTGCTGCACTGAACGGTGAAGCTGGTCAATACGGTGAAGACGCAGTTGTAGCTCTTGTTGAAGCGCTTGACTCTTACATCCCAGAACCAGAACGTGCAATCGACCAAGCATTCTTGATGCCAATCGAAGATGTATTCTCAATTTCTGGTCGTGGTACAGTTGTAACTGGCCGTGTTGAAACTGGTGTCATCAAAGTTGGTGAAGAAGTTGAAATCGTGGGTATCAAAGATACAGTTAAAACTACTGTAACTGGCGTTGAAATGTTCCGTAAACTTCTTGACGAAGGCCGTGCTGGTGAGAACTGTGGTATCTTGCTTCGTGGTACTAAACGTGAAGACGTACAACGTGGTCAAGTACTTGCTAAACCAGGTTCTATCAAACCGCACACTAAATTCGATGCAGAAGTATACGTACTTTCTAAAGACGAAGGTGGTCGTCACACTCCATTCCTTAACGGTTACCGTCCACAGTTCTACTTCCGTACAACTGACGTAACTGGCGCGATTTCTTTGAAAGAAGGCGTTGAAATGGTTATGCCTGGTGACAACGTAGAAATGTCAGTAGAACTGATCCACCCAATCGCAATGGACCCAGGTCTACGTTTTGCGATCCGTGAGGGTGGTCGTACAGTTGGTGCTGGTGTAGTTGCTAAAGTAACTGCATAATCATAGAATAGAAAATAAGCTGGAGTTTCGGCTCCAGTTTATCTACAGGCCAGTAGTTCAATTGGTAGAGCGTCGGTCTCCAAAACCGAATGTTGGGGGTTCGAGTCCCTCCTGGCCTGCCAAGTTTTTTTCAAAAGACGCTTGATGTCGGCAAAACTGGTCATATAATAAGTCGCGAAACCTACGACGAGTACAAAAATGTCGAATGATAAATCACGCGACGCATTAAGCGAAGCGGCAATTCCTCAAAGAAATAATCCTGCTGTAGATGTAAGTTCTGGTTCTCCGTTAGACATTGTTCTATGGGTTATCGCCTTGATTTTATTGGTCGGTGCTATGATGGTAAACCAATATTTACCTGCATACTGGGCGCCTGCGAATGATATTTGGGTGCGCGTTGGGGTAATTTTGGCTTGTATCGTTGTGGCATTCGGTTTATTATACGCCACCCATCAAGGCAAAGGCTTTGTTCGTCTTCTTAAGGATGCACGAATCGAGTTACGTCGAGTGACCTGGCCTACCAAACAAGAGACTGTGACCACATCTTGGCAAGTCCTTGCTGTTGTAGTGATTGCAGCCATTGTTCTATGGTGCTTTGACTATGTTTTAGGCTGGTTAATGAAGTTTATTATCGGGTAAGAGAGCTATGAAACGTTGGTACATTATTCATGCCTATTCAGGTTATGAAAAACAAGTGATGCGTTCGCTTAATGATCGAATCCAGCGTAGCGCTGTTGCCGATAGCTTTGGTGAAGTCCTTGTTCCTACCGAAGAAGTGGTAGAAATGAAGGATGGCAAGAAGCGTAAATCAGAGCGTAAGTTCTTTCCTGGCTATGTATTAGTCGAAATGGAAATGAACGATGACACTTGGCACATCGTGAAAGAGTGTCCAAAAGTGCTTGGTTTTATTGGTGGTACGGCTGAAAAACCGGCTCCAATTACGCAAAAAGAAGCTGATGCAATCCTTGCACGTGTACGCAATACTGGTGAAGCACCGCGTCCTAAGACCATGTTTGAACCAGGCGAAGAATTACTCGTAATTGACGGTCCATTCACTGACTTTAAAGGTGTGGTGGAAGAAGTGCTTTACGACAAGTCACGCTTAACGCTGACGATTAACGTATTTAACCGACCAACTCAGGTTGAACTGGAATTTCGCCAAGTCGAAAAAACAGTTTAATTTGTTCGGGTTGAAAACGCCTGATTTGCGTGCAAATCAGGCATTGTTGTTGTAACGGTATCGTTACTTGAAATCATTGGGGAGCCTAGCGGCGTTTGCACCCAGAGGTAATTTGAAATGGCTAAGAAGATTGACGGCTATATCAAGCTGCAAGTTCCAGCTGGTAAAGCGAATCCATCTCCACCGATTGGTCCTGCACTAGGTCAACGTGGTGTTAACATCATGGCATTCTGTAAAGAATTCAATGCTGCTACACAAAAAGTTGAAGCTGGTCTACCAATTCCAGTCGTGATCACTGTGTACAACGACAAGTCGTTCACATTCATCATGAAAACTCCACCTGCTGCTGTTCTTCTTAAGAAAGCTGCTGGTATCCAAAAGGGTTCTTCTGTACCTAACAAAACTAAAGTTGGTAAGTTGACTCGTGCTCAATTGGAAGAAATCGCGACTACTAAAGAACCAGACTTAACTGGTGCTGATTTAGACGCGCGTGTACGTACCATCGCTGGTTCTGCACGTTCTATGGGCTTGGAAGTGGAGCTATAAGACATGGCAAAGTTAACTAAACGTCAAAAAGCCATTGCTGCTGCTGTAGAAGCACAGAAAGTTTACACTTTAGAAGAAGCTGTAGAAGTTCTTACTAGCCTTCCAGCTGCGAAATTCAAAGAATCTTTGGACATCGCTGTAAACCTGGGTGTTGACCCTCGTAAATCTGATCAGGTTGTTCGTGGCGCGACTACTCTTCCTGCAGGTACTGGTAAAACTGTACGCGTAGCTGTATTTGCTCAAGGCGCTGCTGCTGAAGCTGCGAAAGAAGCTGGTGCAGACGTTGTTGGTTTCGATGATCTTGCTGAAAGCATCCAAGGCGGAAACCTTGACTTCGACGTAGTGATTGCTGCTCCTGATGCAATGCGCGTTGTTGGTAAACTGGGTACGATTCTTGGTCCACGTGGCTTAATGCCAAACCCTAAAGTAGGTACTGTAACTCCTGACGTAGCAACTGCAGTTAAAAATGCAAAAGCTGGTCAAGCGCGTTACCGTGTAGACAAAGCAGGTATTATCCACGCTGCGATCGGTCAAGTAGGTTTCTCTGCTGAAGCTGTTCGTCAAAACGTTGAAGCTCTTGTAGCTGACCTTAAGAAAGCAAAACCTGCTACTTCTAAAGGTGTTTACATTCAAAAGATCACTCTAAGCTCTACTATGGGTCCTGGTCTGATCGTTGATGTAGCAAACGTTTCTAAATAAGTTATAAACTTATACAGAATTTTAAAGCCCTGAGTAAGTTTTAAAGCACTGCTTTAAAACTTACGCAAGAAGAAACCGGTTTCGGACTACTTGCGAACTTAGGCAGACTTTGAATTGATAAATGTAAATTTATCAGCGTCAAAGACCTCAGGCGAGGGGGGTTTTATGCTTTCCTCTTAATACTCCAGCCTGCGTAGACGCGGTGGTGTGATTTGTTCATCCTCCGCGTGTGATTTCAGAGATGAATTCACGAATTGGGAGTGTGCTTGTGATCAGGCACATAAATCACCGTTAGGAGGTTTTACAATGGCTCTTCTTATTGAAGGCAAAAAACAGATCGTAGCTGAAGTAAGTGAAATTGCTTCTACTGCATTTGCCGCTGTTGTTGCTGACTACCAAGGTTTAACAGTTGAGCAATTAACTGCTCTTCGTGTTGAAGCTCGTAAACTAGGTGTTAAAACACGTATCGTGCGTAACACTCTGGCTAAACGCGCTCTTCAAGATACTCAATTCAATATCTTGAACGACAGCCTTGTTGGCCCAACAATCTTAGCTTTCTCGACTTCTGAAGACGACATGGGTGCAGCTGCACGCTTGTTCGAAGAATTCGCAAAAACTAACAAAGCATTCGAACTTAAAGCTGCTGCATTTGATGGCAAAGTTTACGAAGGTGCTGAAGTTAGCGTAATCGCGAACCTTCCGAACCAAGAAAAAGCGCTTACTATGCTTGCAAACGTTCTTCAAGCTCCTATTTCAAAATTGGGTCGCCTTATTACTGCGCTCAAAGAGAAAAACGAGTCAGAAGCTGCATAAGCTTAAATTTATTTCCACACCATTCAATTTCCATTTGGAGTTATTCTCATGGCTTTAACTAACGAAGAAATCCTAAACGCAGTTGCAGAAAAAACTGTTCTTGAACTTGTTGAACTAATCTCTGCTTTCGAAGAGAAATTCAACGTATCTGCTGCTGCTGTTGCTGTTGCTGCTGCTCCTGGCGCTGCTGCTGCTGCTGAAGAACAATCAGAATTCAACGTTGAGTTGACTTCTTTCGGTGGTAACAAAGTTGCTGTAATTAAAGCAGTTCGTGAAGCTACTGGTCTTGGCTTGAAAGAAGCTAAAGACATGGTTGAAGGCGCACCTACAGTTCTTAAAGAAGGCGTTTCTAAAGAAGAAGGCGAAGAGCTTAAGAAAAAACTTGAAGAAGCTGGTGCTACAGTTACTCTTAAGTAATTTCTTAAAGGAGCCGGTTTTTTTATAATCGGCTCCAAAAATTGGCTGATGGCTCTTGGGTCATCAGCCTTTTTGCGTTACAATAATCGGCTCGATTTTTGTTTGCATGATATAAAATTCATACAAATTAAAAATAAACATAATGAACAAACGCTTACCAATATTTTTCATTAAAAAAATATTGTTAAGCGTTTTAATACCACTAAAAATTGCAGCATTTGTAAAGAGTGGTGGCCATATCGGCCAGCGTAATTCCTTCTGAGCCCGTTCTGCAGGCGGGCTTGGTTTACACTTTCCGAGGACTCCAGATGGCATACTCATATACCGAAAAGAAACGGATCCGTAAGAATTTTGGTAAATTGCCTAGCGTCATGGATGCTCCGTACCTGCTCGCGATTCAAGTCGACTCGTACAGAACATTCTTACAAGATGGCAAATCACCAAAAAACCGCGAAGATATCGGTCTCCAAGCCGCATTTCGTTCAGTTTTTCCTATTGAAAGTTATTCTGGCAATGCTGCTTTAGAATTCGTTGAGTATAGTCTTGGTAAGCCTGAGTTTGATGTACGCGAATGTATCCTTCGTGGCTCAACTTATGCAGCACCAATGCGCGTAAAAATTCGTTTGATCCTGAAAGATCGCGAAACTAAATCAATCAAAGACGTACGTGAACAAGAAGTCTACATGGGCGAAATGCCGCTTATGACAGACAACGGTACTTTCGTAATTAACGGTACCGAGCGTGTAATCGTATCGCAATTGCACCGTTCACCGGGCGTATTCTTTGACCACGATAAAGGCAAGACTCACTCAAGCGGTAAAGTCCTTTATTCAGCACGTATCATTCCTTACCGTGGTTCATGGTTAGACTTTGAATTCGATGCCAAAGACCTGGTCTACGTACGTATTGACCGTCGTCGTAAATTGCTTGCGACTGTGGTGCTTCGTGCGCTGGGTTATGCCAACGAACAAATTCTCGACATGTTCTACGAGAAAGTACCTGTGTATCTGGACATGGGTAGCTACCAGATTGACCTTATTCCAGAGCGCCTGCGCGGCGAAATGGCACAGTTCGACATTGCTGACAAAGACGGCAAAGTCATTGTTGAACAAGGTAAACGTATTAACGCACGTCATGTACGTCAAATGGAAGCATCTGGTCTTGAGAAGCTTTCTGTTCCTGATGAGTACCTGTACGAACGTATCACTGCTGAAGACATCCCACTGAAAGATGGTGATGTGATTGCAGCCAATACTGTTCTGAGCCATGAAATCATGGTGAAAATTGCAGAAGGCGGCGTGAAACAGTTCAATATCCTGTTTACTAACGATATCGACCGTGGTCCGTTTATTGCGGATACATTACGTGCTGATACCACAGTAAGCCGTGATGAAGCGCTTGTAGAAATCTACAAAGTCATGCGTCCAGGTGAGCCACCAACAAAAGAAGCTGCTGAGAACCTGTTCAATAACCTGTTCTTCTCTTCTGAGCGTTATGATCTGTCTCCAGTGGGTCGTATGAAGTTCAACCGTCGTTTGGGTCGTCCTTACGAAGTGGGTACTGATCAGAAGTCACGCGAAGTTGAAGGCATTCTCTCGAATGAAGATATCACTGATGTATTAAAAACATTAGTAGAAATCCGTAACGGTAAAGGTGAAGTCGACGATATCGATCACTTGGGTAACCGTCGTGTTCGTTCTGTGGGTGAAATGACCGAGAACCAATTCCGTGTAGGTCTGGTTCGTGTAGAGCGTGCTGTTAAAGAACGTCTGTCTCAAGCTGAAACTGATAATCTGTCTCCGCAAGACCTGATCAATGCGAAGCCAGTGGCTGCTGCAATCAAAGAATTCTTTGGTTCAAGTCAGTTGTCTCAGTTCATGGACCAAAACAACCCGTTGTCTGAAATTACACACAAACGTCGTGTATCAGCACTTGGGCCTGGTGGTTTGACTCGTGAACGTGCGGGCTTCGAAGTACGTGACGTACATCAAACTCACTATGGTCGTGTATGTCCAATTGAGACTCCTGAGGGTCCAAACATTGGTTTGATCAACTCGCTATCTGTTTACGCAAAATGTAACAACTTCGGTTTCCTGGAAACTCCATACCGTAAAGTGGTTGATGGTCGCGTAACTGATGACGTTGAATACCTATCTGCGATTGAAGAAGTAGGTACTGTGATTGCACAGGCCGACTCTGCAGTAGATAAAGATGGCAACCTGTCTGAAGAATTCGTTTCTGTACGTCACCAAGGTGAATTCGTACGTATGCCTCCTGAAAAAGTGACGCATATGGACGTATCTGCACAACAGGTTGTATCTGTAGCAGCATCACTGATTCCGTTCCTTGAGCACGATGACGCCAACCGTGCATTGATGGGTTCGAACATGCAACGTCAGGCTGTTCCTACGTTAATTGCTGATAAACCACTGGTTGGTACCGGTATGGAAGCGAACGTAGCACATGACTCTGGTGTATGTGTAATCGCGAAACGTGGTGGTCGTATTGAATTTGTTGACGCTTCGCGTGTCGTGATTCGTGTCAACGAAGACGAAATGGTTGCAGGCGAAGCAGGTGTAGATATCTATAACCTGATCAAATACACACGTTCTAACCAAAACACTTGTATCAACCAGAAAGTTCTTGTGAACCTGGGCGATAAAGTAGGTCGTGGTGACGTTCTGGCTGACGGTCCATCAACTGATGGCGGTGAGCTTGCGCTTGGTCAAAACATGCGTGTAGCGTTCATGACCTGGAATGGTTACAACTACGAAGACTCGATCTTGTTATCTGAGCGTGTTCTTCAAGAAGACCGTTTAACGTCTATTCACATCCAAGAACTTTCATGTGTTGCACGTGATACCAAATTGGGTGCTGAAGAAATTACTGCCGATATTCCGAACGTGGGTGAAGCAGCGCTTTCTAAACTGGACGAGTCAGGTATCGTTTACATCGGTGCTGAAGTGACTGCGGGTGACATCCTGGTAGGTAAAGTAACGCCTAAAGGTGAAACTCAGTTAACTCCTGAAGAAAAACTGCTTCGTGCAATCTTCGGTGAAAAAGCGGCTGATGTAAAAGATTCTTCTTTACGTGTTCCATCGGGTACTAAAGGTACTGTGATCGACGTTCAAGTGTTTACACGTGACGGTCTTGAGAAAGACGAACGTGCTCAGGCAATTGAAAAAGCTCAGCTGGATGCTTACCGTAAAGACTTGAAAGAAGAATACAAAATCTTCGAAGAAGCAGCACGTGAACGTATTGTCCGTCTGTTGAAAGGTCAGGAATCTAACGGTGGCGGTACTACTAAACGCGGTGACAAACTGTCTGAAGAATTGTTATCTGGTTTAGAGCTGGTTGATCTGCTTGATATCCAACCAAGTGATGAAGCAATTGCTGAACGTTTAACTCAAATTCAAGTGTTCCTGAAAGAGAAGAGCCTTGAAATTGATGAGAAATTTGCTGAGAAAAAACGCAAACTTTCTACAGGTGACGAACTGACAACTGGCGTATTGAAAGTTGTTAAGGTTTACCTGGCCGTTAAACGTCGTATCCAGCCTGGTGATAAGATGGCAGGTCGTCACGGTAACAAGGGTGTAGTTTCTAACATCCTGCCTGTTGAAGACATGCCGCACGATGCCAATGGTGTACCAGTAGATATCGTACTGAACCCGCTCGGTGTACCATCACGTATGAACGTGGGTCAGATTCTGGAAACTCACTTGGGTATGGCTGCTAAAGGTCTTGGCGATCAAATCGACAAGATGCTGAAAGAACAGCGTACAGTTCTTGAACTGCGTGATTTCCTAGACAAGATTTATAATAAGGTTGGCGGTCAGCAAGAAGATCTTGACAGCCTGACTGATGAAGAAATCTTGAAACTGTCTGGTAACCTGCGTAAAGGTGTTCCTCTGGCAACTCCAGTATTTGATGGTGCTGAAGAAGGTCAGATCAAAGAATTACTTGAGCTTGCTGGCTTGTCACGTACGGGTCAAACTGTATTGTACGATGGCCGTACTGGTGAACGTTTCGACCGTCCTGTAACTGTAGGTTACATGTACATGCTGAAACTGAACCACTTGGTTGACGACAAGATGCATGCGCGTTCTACTGGTTCTTACTCTCTAGTAACGCAACAGCCGCTGGGTGGTAAAGCACAATTCGGTGGTCAGCGTTTCGGTGAGATGGAAGTCTGGGCACTGGAAGCATACGGTGCAGCATATACGCTTCAAGAAATGCTTACTGTGAAGTCGGATGACGTTGAAGGTCGTACCCGTATCTATAAGAACATTGTAGATGGTAACCATTATATGGACCCAGGTATGCCTGAATCGTTCAACGTATTGACCAAAGAGATCCGTTCTTTAGGTATCAACATTGAACTGAAAAATGGTGACTAATTAATCCCCCTGGCCCCCTTTTTCAAAGGGGGAGTTCCCCTCTTTAGTAAAGAGGGGTTAGGGGAGATTCCAAATTTCAGTTAAAAAACAATATTTGTGACCCAGTCGGGAAGTGAAAATCTCCTCGACACACGGAGAAAAAAATTGAAAGACTTGCTCGATATCATGCGCAAAAAGACGGATTCCGACGGTCATGCTCCAGTAGAGTTTGATCGCATCCGTATTGGTCTTGCGTCACCAGAAATGATTAAGTCGTGGTCTCATGGTGAAGTTAAAAAGCCAGAAACCATTAACTACCGTACCTTCAAACCAGAACGTGACGGTTTATTCTGTGCCAAAATCTTTGGTCCAGTAAAAGATTACGAATGCTTGTGTGGTAAATACAAGCGCATGAAATACAAAGGCGTCATTTGTGAAAAATGTGGCGTTGAAGTAACAACTGCGAAAGTTCGTCGTGAGCGTATGGGTCACATCGAATTGGCTTCTCCAGTTGCACACATCTGGTTCTTGAAATCACTTCCTAGCCGTATCGGTCTTTTATTAGACATGACGCTACGTGATATCGAACGCGTATTGTATTTCGAATCTTATGTTGTCACTGACCCAGGTATGACTCCATTTGAGAAATACCAACTTCTTAACGATGAAGAATACTTCAATGCGTTAGAAGAACACGGTGATGAATTCACTGCGAAAATGGGTGCAGAAGCGGTTCAAGACTTGCTTAAAGATATCGATCTTGAAGCTGAAATTGCGCGTCTTCGTGAAGAAATTCCAAATACAACTTCAGAAACTAAGCTTAAAAAAGCCTCTAAGCGTCTGAAATTGATGGAAGCATTCAACGATTCGAACAACAAGCCAGAATGGATGGTGATGAACGTACTTCCTGTACTTCCACCAGATCTTCGTCCGCTTGTACCACTTGAAGGTGGTCGTTTCGCGACTTCTGATTTGAACGACCTTTACCGTCGTGTGATCAACCGTAACAACCGTTTAAAACGTCTTCTTGACCTTGCAGCTCCAGACATCATCGTACGTAACGAAAAACGTATGTTGCAAGAATCTGTAGATGCATTGCTGGATAACGGTCGTCGTGGTCGTGCGATTACTGGTTCTAACAAACGTCCTCTTAAATCTTTGGCAGATATGATCAAAGGTAAACAAGGTCGTTTCCGTCAGAACTTGTTGGGTAAACGTGTCGATTACTCTGGTCGTTCGGTAATTACCGTAGGTCCAAGCCTTCGTTTACACCAATGCGGTCTTCCTAAGAAAATGGCTCTTGAACTGTTCAAGCCATTCATCTTTGCGAAACTGCAAGCATCTGGTCAAGCAACAACCATTAAAGCTGCGAAGAAAATGGTTGAGCGCGAAACTCCAGAAGTTTGGGACGTTCTTGCCTCTGTCATCCGTCAACATCCAGTGATGTTGAACCGTGCGCCGACACTTCACCGTCTAGGTCTTCAAGCATTTGAACCTATTCTGATTGAAGGTAAAGCGATCCGTCTTCACCCACTCGTATGTGCTGCGTTCAACGCCGACTTCGATGGTGACCAAATGGCGGTACACGTTCCATTAACACTTGAAGCTCAATTAGAAGCTCGTGCGTTAATGATGTCGACCAACAACATTCTGTCTCCAGCGAACGGTGAGCCAATCATCGTACCGTCTCAGGACGTTGTCTTGGGTCTTTACTACATCACTCGTGATGCGGTAAATGCCAAAGGTGAAGGCATGGTGTTCGCGGACACTGACGAAGTAAACCGTGCGCTTGCGACTGGTCAGGTGGATATGCACGCTCGCGTGAAAGCACGTGTACACCAAACCGTGATCAACGAAAACGGTGAACGTGAACAGCAAACGATTATCGTAGATACGACTCCTGGTCGCTGTCTGCTTTGGGAAGTTGTGCCTGAAGGTATGGACTTCCAGCAAATTAACGTTGAGATGACCAAAAAGAACATCTCTAAGTTAATCAACTCTTGCTACCGTAAACTGGGTCTGAAAGACACTGTTATCTTCGCTGACCAATTGATGTACCTTGGTTTCCGTCAAGCGACTCGTTCTGGTGTTTCTGTTGGTATGGAAGATATGGTCATTCCACCACAAAAACAAGCGATTATCGGGAAAGCCGAAGCTGAAGTTCGTGAAATCGAACAACAGTTCGAACAAGGTTTCGTAACTGCCGGCGAACGTTATAACAAAGTGGTCGATATCTGGGCGCGTACAAACGACCAGGTAGCGAAAGCGATGATGGACAACTTGTCATTCACGACTGTTAAGAACAAACAGGGTGAGGATGAGAAACAGAAATCATTCAACAGCATCTACATGATGTCTGACTCTGGTGCCCGTGGTTCCGCAGCTCAGATTCGTCAGTTGGCTGGTATGCGTGGTCTGATGGCGAAACCAGATGGTTCGATCATTGAAACGCCTATTAAAGCGAACTTCCGTGAAGGTTTGACAGTACTTCAGTACTTCATTTCAACACACGGTGCACGTAAAGGTTTGGCCGATACAGCACTGAAAACAGCGAACTCTGGTTACCTGACTCGTCGTCTGGTAGACGTTGCGCAAGACTTAGTCATCACTGAGCCGGATTGTGGTACGTTGTCTGGTCTTGTTATGACTCCGTTCATTCAAGGCGGTGACGTGATCGAGAACCTGGGTACTCGAGTACTGGGTCGTGTAGTTGCTGAAGATGTGAAACGTGCAGGTACTGAAGAAGTTATTCTGCCGCGTAACACATTGATCGACGAAAAACTTGCAAACTACCTGGAAGAGCAAGGTGTCGATGAAGTTAAAGTACGTTCAGTCGTATCTTGTGAATCTACTTTCGGTGTTTGTGCGAAATGTTACGGTCGTGACCTTGCACGCGGTCACTTGGTAAACCCAGGTGAATCTGTGGGTGTTATGGCTGCTCAGTCGATTGGTGAGCCGGGTACACAGTTAACCATGCGTACATTCCACGTAGGTGGTGCTGCGAGCCGAACTTCTGCTGCAAACAGCGTACAAGTTCGTAACAAAGGTACTGTACGTTTCCACAATGTGAAAACTGTACAACATGCCAAAGGTCACTTGGTATCAACTTCACGTTCAGGTGAAATCGGTATTGCAGATGACTTAGGCCGTGAACGTGAACGTTACAAACTGCCATACGGTGCGTTTATCTTGCTGAAAGATGGCGAAGCTGTAGAAGCAGGCGGTATCGTAGCAACTTGGGATCCGCATACACATCCACTGGTTACAGAAGTTGCCGGTAAAGTTCGCTTCAGCCAAATCGCTGATGGTGTAACTGCAACATCGAAAACTGATGATGCAACTGGTATGACCACTGTTGAAATCTTGCCTGTAACAGCTCGTCCTGCGTCTGGTAAAGATTTACGTCCAGCTGTTGTGCTTGATACAGTAGACGGCGGCGAACAGTTCTACTTCTTGCCACAAAACACTATTCTTTCTGTCCGTGATGGCGAAACAATTGGTGTGGGTGACGTAATTGGTCGTGTACCACAAGAATCTTCACGTACTCGTGATATTACCGGTGGTCTGCCACGTGTTGCTGACTTGTTCGAAGCGCGTAAACCGAAAGAACACGCAATCCTTGCAGAAGTGTCAGGTGTTGTAAGCTTCGGTAAAGAGACCAAAGGTAAAAACCGTCTGGTGATTACTCCGGATGATGGTTCTGAGATCTACGAAGAGCTGATTCCGAAATGGCGTACCATTAACGTGTTCGAAGGCGAACATGTGAACCGTGGTGAAACCATTTCTGATGGTCCACAGAACCCGCATGACATCTTACGTCTGAAAGGTGAAGTGGCGTTGACCAACTACATCGTGAACGAAGTTCAGGACGTTTACCGTCTGCAAGGTGTAAAAATCAACGATAAACACATCGAAGTGATCGTACGTCAAATGCTGCGTAAAGTGGACATCACTGACGGTGGCGATACAAGCTTCATCAAAGGCGAACAAGTGGATTACATCCGTGTGATGCAAGAGAACCAAGCTGTTCTTGCGCAAAACAAGTTCCCTGCGAAATTTGAACGTCAATTGATGGGTATTACCAAAGCGTCGCTTTCTACTGACTCGTTCATCTCTGCTGCATCGTTCCAGGAAACCACTCGTGTGTTAACTGAAGCTGCTGTAACAGGTAAAGAAGATGATCTACGCGGTCTGAAAGAAAACGTAGTTGTAGGTCGTCTGATTCCAGCGGGTACAGGTCTGGCTTACCACTTAGAGCGTCGTCGTCAAGAAGCAGAAGCTGCAGAATTTGAACTGCACAATGACTTCTCTGATGTAGACCAAGCGTTGAGCCAAGCATTCAGCGATGAATTTAACGGTCTGTAATTAGCCGCTAAATCATTTTAAAAAAGCCACCTTCGGGTGGCTTTTTTATTTCTCAAATTATATATATTTATATTGCTAGAAAAGATCAGATTATCTGGTAGTTACTTGTCCTAAATATGGAGAAATCATCAATAAAACATGATCTTTCATGCGCTCTTTACAAAATAAATCATGAAGGTTTCAAGATTTAACATCTTGTTATGAATCGCTCCTTAAAATCAGGTTAATCTTAAGTCAAAGCACGAAGGAAGGCCAAGATCATGAAAAAGTTAATGAGCGTAATGGCTGTTGCAACTATCTCCACTTTTATGTTGGCAGGCTGTGAAAATATGTCTGCTAAAGATCAGCGTATTGGCGCAGCTGCGCTCGGTGGTGCAGTGGGTGGTGGTGTAGGTAACAGAGTAGGTGGTGGTGTTGGTGCAGCAGTTGGCGGTGGTGCCGGTGCAGCAGTCGGTAGTAAAGCTCAAGGTGGTTCAAACCGTAATGCGACCTATAGTGGTGTCGGTGGTGCTGTAGGTTCTGCAGTGGGTAAAAGCATCTTTGGCGGTACAGGTGGGGCTGCAATTGGTGGTGCCATCGGTGGTGGTGCTGGTGCAGCGATCGAACAGAATAACCGTCGTCGTTAATCGACAGAACTATCCTCCAGATAGATTTAAAAGCGCCTCCATGGCGCTTTTAGTTTATTCAATTTCGTTATTTAGCTTCTCGAAGCTTGCCTTTGCTCTGTTTAAGGCGGATATAAACGGTCTTTTGTACCTCAGCGATACGCACACCGGAATCATCATAAATATTGAGCTGATACTGGCGATAAACCGGACTATGGTCAGCTGCCAGTTCTTTTACTGTTTGTACTTCCTGCCTGGAAATCCGGATGTCCGCATAGACCGTTCCACGTCCTGGCGCTAGAAACTGAATGGTAGAGCTTTTATCCCAGACAATGTATTTCGGACCCAGATGGTGCATCAGCAATAACATATAAAAAGGATCGACCATGGAATACAGGCTGCCACCAAAATGTACTCCGACAATATTCTGATTTTTGCGAGTCAGTGGCATTTTCACGCGAACGTGATAATTGGCAAAATCCATTTCATCAATGACAATGCCTGCTCCACGGTAAGGGGCATAGCGATTCAGGATAAATTTGGATAACGAGGGCAGTTGCTGAATTTTTCGTAATAGGCTCATGTGGATATTCTTTTTTCTGGTCTTGTATGCATACTAGAACAACAAAAATAAGCTGGCATTGATAAATCGTGCCTATTTCAACAATAAAAGAGTCAATCAGCGAATAAGGATACATCTATGCAAAGACATAGCCAGTGGGTAGATACCAGCGATCATCAACGTCTCTATGTGAAAACCTGGGGTGAGCCTGAGCGACCGGCTTTGGTGCTGGTTCATGGTTATCCTGACCATCAGGATGTTTGGGAAGCGGTAATTTCTCACCTCGTTCAGGATTATTTTGTGGTGACCTATGATGTGCGCGGAGCAGGAGACTCCAGCGTTCCCAAGAAAATTCGGGATTATCGCCTGGAACGTCTGTGTGTAGATTTAGAGCAAGTGGTCGATCAGGTCTTGCCAGGACGAGCTTTCCACCTTGCGGCTCATGACTGGGGGTCAATCCAGGCTTGGGAAGCAGTCACCGAACCTAAATTTAAAGGCCGGATTTTGTCTTTTAGCACCATGTCAGGTCCATGTCTGGATCATGCTGCTTTCTGGATGCGTGAACAGTTTAAACAGTATAAGGTCAAGTTTTTTAAACAGATGACCAAGTCTTGGTATATCGCGGTATTCCAGCTACCTTTTATAGCACCTACAGCATGGAATTTCTTTAATGCAGAACGTTGGGGCAAAATGATCAGTCAGCTGGAACAGCAGGATAATCTGCCGCTAAACCAGAATATTGTCAAAGACGGCAAATATGGCGTCAATCTGTATCGGGCGAACTTTCTACCACGTTTATCTCGACCTAGACAGCGTTTTGCAATCTGTCCGGTACAGGCAATTGTGCTCAAAAAGGACCAGTTTGTTGGCCCGGATCTGATTGATGAAATGCCAAAATGGGTGGAAGATTTTTCCAGGGTAGAATTAAATGCCAATCACTGGGCGATTTTGAGTCAGCCGGAACAGGTGGCTCATCTAATCCATAATTTTATTCAGCAAAAATTAACAGCAACTACTTAATATGGAGATTGGGAACGTGACTCGGCAAGGGATAAGTGGAAGAATTTTTATCCGGATTTTCTGATAAAATAGCCGTTTTCTCTCATTCCCAATTCATTATGTTCGCAATTCTTGCTGCTATTGGAGTCATGTTTGGACTCTCATTGGCACGTGTACCTGTGGTTTTTGCCCTGGTCATTGGTGCTGTTACGGGTGGTTTGCTGGCAGGTCTTGGCCTCCAGGGAACTTTAGATGCATTTAACAATGGTCTGGGCGGCGGCGCTAAAATTGCCTTGGCTTATGGCATCTTGGGTGCTTTTGCTTTGGCCTTGGCACGTTCCGGTTTGCCTGACTTGCTGGCCTATAAAATGATTACCACCTTAAAAGGTGAGGCATCAGAAAAGGCACAGAACAAGGTTAAATATCTGATCTTCTGTACAGTGGCATTGGCTGCCGTTTTCTCACAAAACGTGATTCCGGTACACATTGCCTTTATTCCGGTTCTGATTCCACCGTTATTGCTGGTATTTAACCATCTGAAGCTGGATCGCCGTTTGGTGGCCTGTCTGCTGACCTTTGGTCTGGTGGGAACATATATGCTGGTTCCAGTCGGTTTTGGTGCCATCTTCCTGAATGATATTTTGGGCCATAACATCAATACCTTTGGTAAGCCCTATGGCTTTGAGATTACTTATGACCAGATTCCCGCTGCGATGGCGATTCCGGTCTCAGGTATGTTCGTGGGTTTGCTGGTGGCCATGTTTATCAGCTACCGTAAGCCGCGTCTCTATAAAGATATCCATGTGGAACAGCAGCAAAGTATCTCTGCTGAACTGGGTATAGAACAAAAATCAGCGAAACCGCAAATTGCCAAACTGACCATCTGGATGGCAGCGATCGCGGTGATTGCAACCCTTGTGGTACAGCTCTATTCAGATTCGATGATTCTTGCCGGTCTGGTCGGTGTCGCAATCTTGAGTTGTGCCGGAATCTTTAAATGGAAAGAAGCAGATGATGTGATCATCACCGGTATGCGTATGATGGCTCTGGTTGGCTTTATCATGATTGCCGCGCAAGGTTTTGCTGCCGTGATTGAGGCAACAGGACAGGTTCCTGCGCTGGTTGAAGCGTCGGTTGACTGGATTGGGAATAGCCAGGCACTTGCCGCCTTTTTAATGTTGTTGATTGGTCTGCTGATTACTCTGGGTATTGGTTCATCATTCTCTACCATTCCGATTCTGGCGATTATTTATGTACCGCTCTGTATTCAATTTGGTTTTAGTCCTGCAGCAACTATTGCAATTATCGGCACTGCGGCTGCTTTGGGCGATGCCGGTTCTCCAGCATCAGATTCAACTCTAGGCCCAACATCCGGTCTGAATATGGATGGTCAGCATGACCATATGAAGGATAGTGTAGTTCCAACCTTCATTCATTTTAATATTCCGCTTATCATTTTTGGCTGGATTGCAGCCATGGTTCTGTAAGTCCTTTTTAATCTGCTCTGATATAAATCGGAGCAGATTTGCCTAGATTTAAAATAAATTATAAGATGTATTTAAAATATATGTTTAAATAAAAAAATTAATATAAAACCGATTATTTTACTCTGAATATTATTATTTTAATCTGATTAAATTACTGGGTATTCAAAACCAACCAATATAATCAATTTAAAATAAATATTTAATAATTACATATACTTAAATAATAAATAAAATTTATTTTTATAATATCTATTGCATATTAATTTAAGCCATGTTTATTATTAATTAAGAAATATTTTCTTAATAATTATTCTTCCCTTGGGGGTATTTTAAAATGTTAAAGCAAGTAGCTCTAATTGCATTAATGGGTTTTTCAGCATCTGCGATGGCAGGGCAATGGCAAGTGAAAGTGGGGGCTTCTGTATTAGCGCCTACTCAGGAAACTGACCTGATTCCTGGTGTAGTTGAAGATGCTAAAGCAAGTAGCGAACTCAATTTTACTCCTTCAGTCGAATATTTCTTCAATGACAATATTTCAGCCGAATTATTATTGGCTACCCCATTTAAACATGATGTTGAGATGGCGGGTGATGTGAAAATTGCATCATTAAAACATCTACCACCAACAATCACAGCCAAATATAATTTTAAAAATTCAAGCCGCTTTACTCCATATATCGGTGTAGGTGCTACTGTATTCATTCCATGGGATGAAGAATTTAGCCAAACGGCAAAAGACGCATTAGGTGTAGCAAAGCTTGATGCAGATGTTGCTTATGGTGTAGCTGGCCAAGTCGGCTTTAACTTCCAGCCAGCGGATGCAAAAAACTGGGGTGTCTTTGTTGATGCACGTTATGCAGACTTAGATACAGATCTGGAAGCAAAGACTGCTGATGGGACAAAAATTAATTTAGGTGAATTTGGAATCGATCCTTGGGTTTATACGATCGGTTATAGCTATAAATTCTAAGCTCCAATTTTTTGGTTCATTTTTTCCAAAAGCCTCATCCTGCATGGGGCTTTTTTTCAAAATAACAACGATTTATAACGTATTGAAATTGAGCAGATTGGCAATACTCAAATATATTAAAACGAATAAAGTAAATATTAATTGAATACGACTTAATAATAAGGAAGATCAAAGCATGAGTTTTTTGTCGAAGAGTCTTTTGATCTTCAGCACGCTGTTTATTTCACAGAGTTATGCTGCCAGTTTTAATTGTCAGAAAGCGACAACCGCGACTGAGAAAACAATTTGTGAACATCGTTTGCTGAATGACGCTGATGTCAAAATGAGTACCAGCTATAACATCTTGCGCCGTATGGTGCCGATGGGAACACGTTCGGTGATTCAACGCGATCAGGTGAAATGGCTACAATTTCGTGACCGTTGCCAGGAATCCATATCCTGCTTGAGTCAGGTTTATAACATGCGTCAGCAGCAGCTGGATCTGCATTTTGATCGTATCTATAAAATGGGGCCTTATTAAGTCTTGTCCATCCCATCAATTAAACTGATAAAAATGAAAGCCATAAAAATATTTTTTGCGAAAAAATTATTTTGATGCTATTGAAAATTATTGAACTCACTCCATTCATATAGGCAGCAGTTAACATCTGTATCTAAAATAATAGGAGTGATTCATGAGCGATTTAAGCGTACAAAAACACAGTTTCCAGGCTGAGGTAGCGCAGTTACTGCACCTCGTGACCCATTCGCTTTATTCAAATCCTGAAATTTTCCTGCGTGAATTGATCTCTAATGCTTCAGATGCGTGTGACAAATTACGTTTTGAAGGCATTAATCATCCTGAATATTATGAAAATGATCCTGACCTCCGCGTACGTGTCAGCCTCGATCCAGAAAATAAAACTATTACCATTTCAGATAACGGGATCGGTTTAAGCCAGCAAGAAGCCATTGAAAATTTGGGGACAATTGCCAAATCGGGTACCAAAGACTTTATGTCAAAACTGACGGGTGATCAGAAAGCTGATGCGCAGCTGATTGGCCAGTTTGGTGTCGGTTTCTACTCAGGCTTTATTGTGGCTGATAAGATTACTGTAGAATCACGTCGTGCCGGTACGGATACCTCAGAAGGGGTGCGCTGGATCAGTGGCGGTACTGGTGAATTCGAAGTTGAACAGATCACTAAAGAAGGTCGTGGTACCGATATTATCCTGCATCTGCGTGAAGATGCGTTGGATTATCTGCAAAGCTATAAAGTCAAACAGATCATCAATAAATACTCAGATCACATTAGCCTGCCAATCCAGATGCAAAAAGAAGTCTGGCAGGAAGAAGAAGCTGCTGAAGGTGAAACACCAAAAGGCGGTCAATATGTGAAGACCGATGAGTGGGAAGCGATTAACTCTGCCAGCGCACTGTGGACCCGGAATAAATCTGAGATTACTGAAGAGCAATATACCGAATTCTATAAAAACCTAACCCATGATTTTGCTGCACCATTGGCTTGGGCGCATAACCGTGTTGAAGGTAGTACTGAATATACCCAACTGCTTTATATCCCAAGCAAAGCGCCACAGGATATTTTCACTCGTGAAGCCAAGGCCGGCATCAAGCTCTATGTGAAACGTGTCTTCATTATGGATGATGCGGATAACCTGATTCCAAACTATCTGCGCTTTGTACAGGGCGTGGTAGACAGTGCCGATCTGCCATTGAACGTGAGCCGTGAATTGCTGCAGGAAAGCCGTGATGTGAAAACCATCCGTGAAGGCAATACCCGCCGTATTCTGACCACTTTGGATAATCTGGCAAAATCTGAAGATGAAAAAGATCAGGAAAACTTCAAAACTTTCTACCGCGAATTTGGTGCGGTGCTGAAAGAAGGTTTAGGTGAAGATTTCGGTAACCGCGAACGTATCTTGAAACTGCTGCGCTATGCAACTTCAACCAATGATGAAGTAAGCACTTCATTGGCGGACTATAAAGCACGCATGAAGGAAGGCCAGAAAGCGATTTACTATATTACTGCTGAAAGCCTGAATGCTGCGAAAAACTCACCGCAACTGGAAGTGTTCAAGAAAAAAGGCATTGAAGTATTGCTGATGTCAGAGCGCGTCGATGAATGGGCAATGAACTTCGTGCATGAGTTTGATGGTATGCTATTGCAAAACGTATCTAAGGGTGCAGTCGATCTAGGTGATCTACAAGATGCGGAAGAGAAGAAAGCACTCGAAGCTGCTGCTGAACAGTTCAAACCTGTGGTTGAAAAGTTGACTGATTCTCTGAAAGATAAAACGAAAGAGGTGCGTGTAACAACTCGTCTGGTGGATTCCCCAGCCTGTCTGGTCACAGGGGAAGGGGAGCTTTCTCCACAACTGATCCGTATGCTGAAAGATGCAGGTCAGCCTGTACCGGATGTGAAGCCGATTCTGGAGATTAACCCGGAACATCCATTGGTGAAAAAACTGGAAGGTTCTACCCAGTTTGATGATCTGGCCAATGTGATCTTTGATCAGGCAATGATTGCAGAAGGTGGTCTACCAGAAAATCCGGCTGAGTATGTAAAACGTATTAACAGTCTATTGTTGGGTTAATTTTTATATTTCAAAAATCCCTCTACGGAGGGATTTTTTATGTTCTGAATTTAGCGCTTAAAACTTGGATTCCCCTTTAATGATTTAAAAAAGCGATAGCCAGAATAAAAAAATACCTTTAAGTTTTAAATCTGAAAAATAGATAATATTTTATATATTAATTTATAATAGCGATTATTAAGTTTAGAGAATTCTCCCATGAAAAAATCACTGATGATGAGTCTGAGTACAGTCATTCTGATGTCAATGAGCGCAGCCACAATGGCCGATACTGAGTCCAAAAAAGTGACTCGTAGCGATCGTATTAGTTTTCAGACACCCATGAAAAAAGAAGCGCCAAAAGTAAAACGAATGCAGCGTACCGACCGCGCGGTATGGAATATGCCACAGATGGAACAGCCTTCTTTGCAGCAAAAACGTATGATTCGTAGTGATCGAATTGCCTTTACAACGGTTGAGCACCGCCAATAAAAACTTATTGGATTCAGACATTAAAAAGCCCATATTTTATGGGCTTTTATAGTTTCGGATTTGTTCAAATTTAGAAAATGGCCTCAAGACGTACCATCGCACCCAGATAATGGCTTCGGTCCAGTCGGTCATCATTCAGATAGTTCAGGTCGCCTTGCACAAAGAACCATTCACGTAAGAAAGGCTGTCTCCAGGACACATAAGGTCCCCAGCGATTTAAGCGTAAATCTTTATCATCCAGATAGCCGCCCGTATAGATGCCATAGTTAAAGCGGTTGCCCTGGAAAAATTGATGCTGTCTGAAGGTATAGTTGTCCCAGGTCAAATCGTCTTCCTGCTCATCTGCATAGGTTAAACTTAACTGATTGGAAAAAAAGGCCTCATTGGGACGAGCATGGATCAGTTCCAGGTTGGTCCGCAAATAATTTTCACTCTGCAATCCATAGCGATAAATCTGTTCGGCATGAAAAGAGAAGTCATTCTGCATCGCCCAGTCTTTACTGATTTTGGCCCGTACATAGATATCATCCCCAGAACGTACCCCCAGATCCAGATCGCTATCGAAAGGTAGGCCATTTGAAAATTCTGACCAGCGTAGTGCAAACGAGCTGTTGTTTTCACGGGTACGGCGAATATCCAGATTTTTATCCCGGGCATTGCCAGGATTTTCATTGGTAATTGCGACATTGCTATCCAGTTCGTTATCCAGGCTGTCATCACCAAAGACCAAACTTAACCTTTGTTCCAAGGTTGGAAGCTTGATTTTTCCTCGAATCCTCGGCTTGATTTCATAGTTTTCATATTTGTCCCAGCTATTATCCAGGATGATTCGCAAAGTCGCAGTTGCTGGCTCATCCGGGTTGGTCTGGCCAAACCAGTTATCAATCTTATGTGCGGTGCGGTCTGCCCATTCACGGATTCTTTTCTGCTTTTTGTCAGCCCAAGATTTATCTTCTGTTTCCTCAGTGGTGGGCACCATCGCTTCGTCTGACTGTTCAGGTAAAATCGTGGGCGTGGCATCGATCAAGCGTGGAATCTGATCTAAAATACCTGTACCTGTACCTGTACCTGTACCTGTACCTGTACCTGTACCTGTACCTGTAGGCTGTTCTGTTTCTATAGGAGATACTTCTGCCCAAACTGGGCTACTACTTAATCCCACGCCAAATGATAGCAATAAGATTCGAGTAATTTGGTTTATTCGCATGAGTTGATTCTTGCTCTTATCGTATTTTATTTACTGCGCTAGTTTTCTAAAAAATAAGGAAAAAAAGCAAGGATAAACTACATAACTACATCAATTGTTTAATGATTTGTGCCTGAATTGCCATATAAAGATCTAAAACCTGTACTGGCTGTGACAATCCTAAAACAATTTGATGAATTTTTTGCCAATTCAAATCCTTATCTCGTTTGAGCATTAAATAAGGATAAGCGATTTCCTGATTGGACAATGCCAGGCGACGTTCTCCATGAATCACCCGAATTTTCTGATGTTCCTGTAGCAATAAAATTGGAGTAGAAAAATCAGCGGGCGCTTCCTCAAAATTGATAAATTTCTTTTGATGAATACACCGAGCCGGAATATAGGCATAGCTTTCCTCAGGCATCCAGACCGTTCCGGCTTGTTGCAGATATATTTCACTGAAAAGATCTATCTGATCAAGACAGGCACCTAAAGCTGCCCATGATATGGATTTTATCTCTATACAACGCCGTCCACGTTGCGTGCCCCAGTGCTGGATACAGGAATTGGCCTGCAAGAGGCTCGGTGCGCCTAAGAGCATCAGATATTTCAGACCTTGCCCTTGCTGATCGGTCTGCATGGAGAGATAAACAGGACGTGCCTGCCAGTGCTCTTCCTCGGCATAATATAGCGCTATTTCCAGATCGGCCGGTTGGGAGACAGTCGGTTGTAATTCTAGGGCACAGAGACGCCGTATAGTCGCTCCAGCATGTTCTAATGGATGCAGCAGGGCAGAGAATTCACCTAGTTGTATAGATTCAGGAAAATTAATATTTTCATCTATTATCAAAATAGAGGGTGAACTATCCGTATTGTCTATTTCTATAGACAGCTCAGCTGTTTTAGCTTCTTCTGTTTCGCTAGTTGCTCTGTCTAAATCAGGTTTAATTGTTTTAGACAGTTGAGGTGCAGTGATCTTGGTCTGAATCTGCAAACTGCCCTGATGATAACGCGCGATTTCCAGGGTAAGCGTATCGAATTCGGCGTCCTGAACAGATAAAGCCGGAATATCCAGTTGGGGATCGAGAGGAAAATATGTGCCTTGTTGCTGTTGCTGCAAAAGCCAGTTGTGGGAATTTACTAATTCATCCCATTCACTATGTAAAAAATCAGATTGCTCTACGGGACCTAGCCAGATTTGCCAGCCTTGTTGTGGCTGATGCAAAAAGGCCCAGCCTGTTTCTGAATGTGCAGTGAGTGCCTGTTGCAGCTGGACAGGATTCTTAAAATAACCGCGATAACAGTGATGAAACTCGGTGCTCGCCGCAAACTGATGCGCTGCCATCTCCGGCTGAACACGGGATTTAAAACTTAAAATCTGATTTTTAAAAACAGGTTCATCACAGAGATGAAAAATATCCTGGAGTCTTTTTTTGGTTCGGGCAGCTTCATATAAACTAAGGGATTTATGTTCTAATTGCTGCCCCAATTCATTTAATTCTTTAATTAATTTTGCTTTTTCTAAAGCATTCATTTTAGCTCTCTAGATATATTTGAGTGCTTTATCCAGTGACTTGGCCATGATCATATTGACTGCAAGTTCTACCAGTTTGTATTCGGTAGAGTTGGGATCTGGATAACGCTCAGCCATTTCAATCAAAAAATCCACAGAAATTGCCTGCGGAGAAATTTTTCCCTGTATTAATGCTTGAAGCTGGTTCATAACAAGAAAGTCTGAAATCCATAAAAGATCAGGTTCTGATTATAAGCATCTGATTGACAAAATGCTTGATTATTTTGAGTATTTTTTAAGCGAATTTGGTAGTTGTTTTTGAATAAAAAGTGAATGAAATCAAAATAAAATAAAAAATAATGAGATTTTTAATGCTCTTTAAATAGAAGAACAAGTTAAATTTTCGAAGCCCTGAAATAAAAACAGGCTGAATAATTCAGCCTGCTGGGAGATTTTGCTTAAAGACTTAAGCCGCTTTTTCAGTTTCTGCAGTTGCAGTATCTGTAGCTACAGTTTCAACTGGAGCTTTGCTCACAGGGAAATCTGGAAGATAAACTACTTGAGCCATTTGTGCTGAAGCTTGTAGAGAAAAAGCCATCACAGTTGCTGCGCATAAAAATTTAACAGTTTTCATAACATGACCTTTTGATATCTGGGTGTTCAAGAGCTTGAACAAGAAAAAAAGTTAGTCCTAAATCACGTGAAAAATAATATCAAATGGCAATTAATAAAAAATGATCAAATCGGCAAGAAAAGCAACTAAATTTAGATAAAATACTCTATAAAACAATGTATTAGAATATTTACTCTAGATAGTTTTGGATTGTTTTTTATACATTTTTTAGATGTTTTAGAAGCTTTTAAACAAACATTTATTTGTTGATTATTTAAAACTAGAGGTCCAGATTTAAATTTTTTTAAAGCAGTAAGGGCAGATCAGTATTTGTTCATTCCCTGTAAGTTTTTGCTATTACTTGTTTGCTAGGAGCTGTAGAGAAATTTAAATCGACTAAGATGAATGCTTCTATCTTCACAGAGTGAGTGTTGAATCATGGCAATTGCAAAAGTGGTAGAAGTCAATTCAAGCAGTAGTAAAAGCTTTGAGGATGCAATTCAAAGTGGCATCGCAAAAGTCACAGAGACGATCAAAAATGTTCAAGGTGCCTGGATCAATGAACAGAAAGTCGTGATTAATGACAATAAAATTACCGAATATCGTGTCAATCTAAAGATCAGTTTTCTGGTTGAATAATTCACATCATTCATAAAAAATCCCCATCTTAAATGGGGATTTTTTGATTTAGTTTTTACTCAGGCTTTGCCGGAACATCACAAGCATCTGTAGAACACTGATCAGCTGCTGGCTGTTGTTGTGGTTCCTCTAAAGCTTTTTCAAGAACTTGCAAGAAAACTTCCTTCGGCTGAGCACCCGCCAAAGCAATGCGTTGATCAAATACAAAGAACGGAACACCAGTAACTTTGAGCTGGTCACGCGCCACTTCCTGGTCAAATTTAACAAAGTCCGCAAATTCATCCGAGTCGAGTAAATCGTCCACTTCAACCGGGTTCAGGCCAATACGCGCTGCAACATCTTCCAGCGTTTCACGTTCACCAATCGGCAGGCCTTGCGTCATATAGCTATAGAAAAAAGCTTCCTGAGCTTCATTGCCCAAGCCTTTACTTTGTGCCAGGTGAATGATGCGATGCGCATTCAAGGTATTGCCAGAGTTGGCACCTTCCCAGTTAAATTCAATGCCTTCCTGTTTGGCCATGGCTGCGATATTGCGCTGCATGTCTTCAACTTCTGCCACTGAACGGCCATATTTTTGTGCCAAACGCTCAGAGTTGGAAACTTCCTGACGGACTGGCGCTTCAGGATCTAGCTGAAAACTATGCCAATGGACTTCAAGTTCAATTCCGCTTTCCTTTGCAGCAGCTTCCAGCCGTTTTTTACCAATATAGCAAAAAGGGCAGACCACATCTGACCAAATATCTACGCGCATGTCATGTCTCTAATCTTTGTCTTGTTAGAAGTATGAGGGTGAAGAACTGGAATTTAAAGCCCTGCATCCAGACTAAGTGCAGTTTTTTAATCATTCAAAATATTTAAGAAGTTAAGCTGATCAGATTCTTATGGATAGATTTGTCTTTGTTTATTTATTATTTTTCCCATAAAAAAACGCCCCGTGGGGCGTTTTCTGAAGCGGTCAATTAAGCAGTTTTGACTGCAGCTTCTACTGCAAGCATATGACCATTTTCTTCAAAGTTAGAGTGCCAAGACAATGCTTCACGAAGCAGGTGAGGTGTATGGCCACCTTTTGCACATGCACGGTCGAAGTAGTCATTCAATGCATCTCGGTACATTGGGTGTGCACAGTTGTCGATGATCGCACGAGCACGTTCACGTGGCGCCAGACCACGAAGATCTGCCAGACCTTGTTCAGTCACAAGGATATCAACATCGTGTTCTGCATGGTCGATATGTGAAGCAAACGGCACTACAGAAGAGATATCGCCACCTTTCGCGATTGATTTGGTTACGAAGATCGCCAAGTGAGCATTACGCGCGAAGTCACCTGAACCACCAATACCGTTCATCATTTTGGTACCACATACGTGAGTTGAGTTCACGTTACCGTAAATATCAAACTCAAGTGCAGTGTTTATGCCGATAATACCTAAACGGCGTACCAGTTCAGGATGGTTTGAAATTTCCTGTGGACGTAATACCAGTTTGTCTTTGTAGTGCTCAAGGTTGTTAAATACTTTTTCGCCATATTTAGCAGAAAGTGTAATAGAAGAACCTGAAGCAAACTTCATTTTACCGGCATCGATCAATTCAAAGGTACAGTCTTGTAGTACTTCTGAGTACATGATCAAGTCTTCGAAGTTTGAATCTTTCAGACCCGTCAATACGGCGTTTGCAATGGAACCGATCCCTGCTTGAAGAGGGCCAAGGTTTTTCGGTAAACGCTCTTCAGCTACTTCTTTTTCAAAGAAAGCGATCAAGTGGTTAGCAATTGATTGAGTCTCATCATCTGGTGCAGTTACAGTTGATGGAGAGTCATGCAATTCATTGTTGAATACGATACCCACGATTTTTGAAGGATCAATATTGATTGCATGTGTACCGATACGCTCATCCACTTGAGTCAATGGAATTGCTTGACGTGTTGGACGGTAAGTCGGGATGTAGATGTCGTGCAAGCCTTCAAATGCAGGACTTAAATTCGTGTTAATTTCAACAATCACTTTCTCAGCAAAAATTGCAAAACTTGCAGAGTTACCTACAGAAGTTGTTGGAATGATGCCGCCATCTTCAGTGATCGCAACCGCTTCAATTACCGCCACATCAGGTTTTTTCAACTGCTGGTTACGCATCTGTTCAACGGTTTCAGACAAATGCTGATCGATGAACATCACTTCACCTTTGTTGATCGCTTTACGTAAAGTGCTATCTACCTGGAATGGTAAACGACGTGCCAATACGCCTGCTTCAGTGAGTTGCTTGTCCAAATCGTTACCGAGTGATGCACCTGTGATCAACGTGATTTTCAGTGGATTTGCTTTTGCGCGTTGTACCAAAGCTAAAGGAACCGCCTTCGCTTCACCAGCGCGAGTAAAGCCACTCATACCCACAGTCATACCATCTTCGATGAATTCAGCAGCTTGTTCAGGGCTGATGACTTTGTTGTGTAGGGAGGCTAAACGGATACGATCTAAAGACATTTCAACTCTCATAAATTCTTAAATAATGATACGGATTGTACCGATCAAAAAATGTATTTTGCATAGGTGTTAGGCTAAGGTCTAATTTTTTAGCTAAATGTAGGTATAATAAAAAATGATGTTTTTTAAATGATTGAATTATTAAAAATTAAAATGAATTGTATAGAAATACTAAAAAGTCGTTTGTTGCTTTTATGATCACTTACTAGAAGTGATCAGTGAGCGTTTGACGAATTTTATCCAAGGTGGTTGGGGCAGCAGGCGTCTCTGAATCCGCTGATTTCAGAGGTAAGGCGATAATGGCTTCCAGACCACCTTCAGGCCGATTCTGGATATGCAGCTCACCTGAGTGAATATCAACAATACGCTTGACAATTGCCAGACCCAGACCACTGCCTTGTACGGTACGCGCAGAATTTCCACGAACAAAGGGTTGCATCAGTGCTTCAATCTGGTCTTCTGGAATCCCTTCACCATGATCGGCCACACTGATCATCAGTTTATGATCCTGCACATAGGCAGCCAGCTCGATCGGTTCGGCACCATAGCGTTTCGAGTTGTTGATCAGATTACCAATCAGACGTTTCAGCGACATGCTGCGTACCTCAACCAGGGGTATCTCTTGAGGTGTAAAGCGAATATCGAGTGGCTTAAACTGCTTGACCAGTTCCTGCAACAGCACATTAACATTGGTTTCTTGCAGTTCTTCATCGGAGCCATCCCGCATATAGGAAATGAACTGGTTCAGAATGGCATCCATATCCTCCACGTCATAAATCAGACCTTCCTTGAGGAAGTCTTCATCCGGCATCATTTCTGCGCTAAGACGGATACGGGTCAACGGTGTACGCAGGTCATGTGAAATCCCCGCGAGCATGATTCGACGATCACGCTCGGTTTGATCCAGGGTATAAATCATCTGGTTAAAGGCATGATTCACCTGACGGATTTCCAGCGGGCCATGATTGGTATCCAGATAAGGGGCGGAACCATTTTTACTATAGCTGTTTGCTGCATTCTGCAAGCGGCGTAAAGGACGGTTCAGCTGACGCACCAGGGTCAGAATAATAATGCCAGCAATGAGTGGCGTACCCAACAGCCAGCCTAGAATCAGTTCAGGACTATAGTTGGCATAGGTTTTAAGAGGCTCACGTACCCAGTTGCCATTCATTTCTGGAGTTTGAATCCAGATGCGTGGACTTGGCTTGAACTGGAAATAAACGGTTGCCTGTTCGATTCTTAATTCTTTGGCCAGTTTGGTTTCAATCTGGTTAGTAAAGAATTCGGCAATGACCTTGTCTTTTACATTCGGATATTCAGCCGGATTGGTGACATATTCGATTCCGATCCGGTTTTTGAGCCAGGTATCAATATCGACTTCCTGTTCTTTATGATAAAGACGCAGGTCCGGATTATTGAGAATTTCCAGCTCCATAGCCAAATAACGTGCATGTTGCTGAATTTCAGGTAAATAAAGTGTGCGCCAGAAAAACCAGATTGACATGAACAGGCTGAAACAGACCACAAAGACCACCAGTACAGTGGTTCGCATTGCTGCAGAGCGCGGTTTGATTTTGTCCAGAAAGCGTTCCCAAGGGGTACGTTTTTTTTCTGAGTAGCTGACAAAATCGGTAAATTTTTGTGGGTCGATGGGGTCGAGTTTCACACCAGCATCCTGTAGGCGTCTTTAAATTTTATAGAGATATTTCCGCGATGGATTCTTACCGCTTTTATCTTCTAGAAGAAGGAACTTGTTATGTTACTTTTTTTGAAAAAAGTAACCAAAAAACTTTGCCATTCGCTGAACTCGCGCATTTCCATTTGAGCCTGCAATAATGGTTTGGCTCAGACAGCAGCGAATGGCGTTTAGGGACAAGAGATGAAAGTGATCTTTATCCCTTAATATTTCTTTTATTCAGCACCATCTGGAACAAACACATAACCGACACCCCAAACGGTTTGAATATAACGTGCACGAGCCGGGTTTTCTTCAATCAGGCGACGTAAACGTGATACCTGAACGTCAATTGAACGTTCCATCGCACCCCATTCACGGCCACGTGCCAGATTCATCAGCTTGTCACGAGTTAAAGGTTCACGTGGGTGTTGAACCAGCGCTTTTAATACTGCAAATTCACCGGTAGTTAAGGTGACCACCTGTCCTTCACGAGTCAGGGTACGTGTCGACAGATCCAGTGACCATGGGCCAAAGGATACCACTTCCATTTGCTGGCTAGGAGCGCCTGGAACTTCACGGACTTGACGACGCAAAACTGCACGGATACGTGCCAGCAATTCATTTGGATTAAATGGTTTTGGTAAGTAATCATCGGCTCCCGCTTCCAGACCTGCAATACGATCCGAATCGCTACCACGTGCAGTGAGCATAATAATTGGAATATCAATATTCGACTGGCGTAGGCGACGACAGATGCTGAGGCCGTCTTCTACAGGCAGCATAAAATCGAGCACAATCAAAGAAAACAGTTCCCGCTGTAATAGTCGATCCATCTGGGTAGCATCATGCGCAGTTTTAACGACGAAGCCTTTATCTTCAAGGAAACGTTGTAACAGGGTACGCAGACGCACATCATCATCGACAACCAGGATGCGCTCGACCCGGTCGGTTTCGGTATGTACAGCATCGGGTTTTTCAGCAGGTACCACTAAACTCATGAGGTGCTCCTTTATTCTTTATTGTCGTCATAAACAAAAAATGAAATATGCTTTGAGTATACGATTCATTACTATTAATTGACTATGCTCTAAAGCATCAAATATTGCAGTTAAAATCAAGACATAGATACCAAATATATACATCTATATGCGAAAAAAATCGTCCCGGAACAAGAATAAAATGCAAAGTTCATGCAAACTTTAGTGGAAAAACTGGAAAACGATCGTATACGGTTATCTGAAGCTTATATAAATTAATAAAAACAATGGTGGATTTTATAGACCTGGTCTTTATAATCATGCCATTTAGTACTTATCCTTGTGGGATCAAACACGATGACTGACTTAGTTCAGCAGTTGGCAAAAGAACTTGCCGTACGTCCAAATCAAGTAGAAGCTGCCATCAAACTGATTGATGAGGGTGCCAGCGTTCCTTTCATTGCACGTTACCGTAAAGAAGTAACGCAGGGCTTAGACGATACGCAACTACGCCAGCTCGATACACGTTTATCGTATTTGCGTGATTTGTATGAACGCCGTGAAAAGGTGATCGAATCACTAAAAGAACAAAATAAATTATCTGATGATTTATTGGCACGGGTGAATGCGGCAGAAACAAAAAATGCCCTAGAAGAAATTTACGCACCATACCGTCCAAAACGTACCAGCAAATCGTTTAAAGCCAAAGAAGCCGGTTTAGGTCCGATTGCAGAAAAAATCTTTACTGAAGCCGTGGATCCAGCAGAAGCATTAGCGGGCTTTAGCCATGAAGATTATCCAGATCAGGAAAGCCAGCTCGATGCGATCCAGCACATCCTGATTGATGACTGGGCGCAGAATATTGCGTTGACCACTGAGCTTAAAGCAATGTTTGCTAAAACTGCCGTGCTGAAAAGTCTGGTCGCTAGCGAAGAGAAAAAAGAAGTTGGTAAAAAATTCCGTGATTACTTCGATTTCTCTGAAAATCTGAACAAGGTACCTTCACACCGCTTATTGGCAATGCTACGTGGTCGTCAGGAAAATGTACTGGGCCTTAAAGTAGATGGTGAAGATGATGCACCATTGGCACGTATTGAAACTGAATACAACCTGGATACCATTCAGCCGCAATCTCGTCAGGATTTCCTGAAACAGACTGCAAAACTGTTCTGGCTTGGTAAAGTTCGTCCAACGATCGAACATTCATTATTGACTGAAAAACGTCTGGCTGCTGAAGCTGAAGCAATGCAGGTCTTTGCTGAAAACCTGCGTCATTTACTGCTTTCTGCGCCTGCAGGCGCACGTACGACACTGGGCGTAGATCCTGGTATCCGTACTGGCGTAAAACTGGCAGTGGTGAATGAATCAGGTGATGTATTGGCACATAGCACCATTTACCCATTTGCACCGAAAGATGATAAAGAAGGTTCACTGACTGAATTGGCACGTCTTTGTCGCGAATTTAATGTTGACCTGATTGCAATCGGGAATGGTACGGCAAGCCGTGAAACTGAAGCGTTAATTGCTGAAATGATGGCTGCAAATAGCGACCTGAAATTGACTCGTGTTTCTGTTTCAGAAGCGGGTGCTTCTGTTTACTCAGCATCTGAACTGGCTTCTCAGGAATTGCCTGAATTGGATGTATCGATCCGTGGTGCAGTATCAATTGCACGCCGTCTGCAAGATCCATTAGCAGAACTGGTGAAAATCGATCCTAAATCCATTGGTGTAGGTCAGTACCAGCATGATGTGAACCAGACCGGTCTGGCAAAAACTCTTGAAGCAGTGGTTGAAGACTGTGTGAACTCGGTCGGTGTAGATGTAAATACGGCATCTGCTGCGATCCTGGGTTATATCGCAGGTCTGAACAAATCAATTGCACAGCAAATCGTGGACTTCCGTAAGGAAAATGGCCGTTTTGACAACCGTCAGGACCTGAAAAAAGTGCCACGCCTAGGCGAACGCACTTTTGAACAGGCGGCGGGTTTCTTGCGTATCCAGCAAGGTTCAGAGCCACTAGATGCGTCTGCAGTTCACCCAGAGTCTTATCCACTGGTATCTAAAATTGTTGAAGCGAAAGCAACCACTGTAAAAGATATTATTGGTAATACTGAAATCATTCGTCAGGTGAATGCAGAAGAGTTTGTCGATGATAAATTCGGTCTGCCAACCGTTCAGGATGTTTTGGCTGAACTAGAAAAACCAGGCCGTGACCCACGTCCAGAATTCCGTACCGCAAAATTCCGTGATGATATTACTGAAGTGTCTCAATTGACTGAAGGCATGCAGCTGGAAGGCGTAGTCACCAATGTGACTAACTTCGGTGCTTTCGTGGATGTTGGTGTACATCAGGATGGTCTGGTACATATTTCTGAACTAGCGAATGAATTTGTGGCTGATCCGCATAAAGTGGTGAAACCAGGTCAAATCGTACAAGTTCGTGTACTGAACGTCGATGTTGAACGTAACCGTGTCAATCTGTCGATGCGTCCTGAAGGTTCCGAAGCGCCAGCGAAAGCACCACGTCAACCACGTCGTGATAATGAGCAACGCGGTGAGCGCAAGCCACAAGGTAAACGTCCACAACATGCGCGTCCGCAAGGTGATCGCCCACATGGCAAGAAACCTCAAGCGGCTAAACCACAAGAAAATAAAATTGGCGGTTTAGGGGCATTGTTATTGCAAGCAGGGATTAAAGGTTCGAAATAATCTTTAGGCTCTAAACGAAAAACCTCCCTTTTGGGAGGTTTTTCTTATTAAAAACATTTAAAAAATCTCAAAGAATCTAAAAATGTTAAGAAGTTATTATCAAAGTTCCATCCAAGATTTTTTACCTAGCTCAAATGACTTAATCTTAGGTAATTTGGCACAGCATCATGAATTTGCACTTGAAGATTTACAGAAAAATGCTTGGTTAGCACAAATAGATATTTTAAAAGCAAATTTAGTTGGTATAGCAAAGGGTCGTCTTTACTTTGAGTACAGCATTCCTCGAATGGGGAAGCGTGCTGATAATATTCTGATTATTCGTGATTTAATCTTTGTTATTGAGTTTAAGGTTGGGGAAAGTTTTTATTCTGCAACTGCAAAAAATCAAGTGATTGATTATTGCTTGGATTTAAAGAATTTTCATTCACAAAGTCATGATAAAAAAATTATTCCAATTCTTGTAGCTACTGAAGCGGATACACAAAAAATCATTTGGGAGGATGTAGATGATCTTCGAGCACCCATTTGTTGTCATCAGTACAATTTAAACCAAATGATTCTACAGGCTCTTGCGCATTATGATGTGGGTATGGACATTAATATCCAAGAGTGGAATCAAGCCATCTATAGACCAACACCCACGATTATTGAAGCAGCGAAAGCACTTTATCAAGGACATCAAGTTGAAGATATTTCCAGAAGTGATGCGGGGGCGATTAATTTAAAAATAACTTCAGCACGTATTGAACATATTATTGAAACAACAAAAGAAAAACGACATAAGGCAATTTGTTTTCTTACAGGGGTACCGGGTGCTGGAAAAACATTAGCAGGGCTGAATATTGCTAACCAGCGACTAAAAAAAGACGAATCAGAACATTCAGTTTTTCTCTCGGGCAATGGCCCACTTGTTGATGTGCTAAGGGAAGCGCTGATTCGACAAACAGTCGAAACAGCAAAAACTGAAGGTCAACTTGAAACCAGATCAAGTGCTGAAAGAAAAGCAAAAGCTTTTATTCAAAATATCCATCACTTTCGAGATGAGTATTTAAGGTCATTAGAAGCTCCTATTGAAAAGGTGGTGGTATTTGATGAGGCACAAAGAGCTTGGCGCAAAGAACAAGTTTCTAACTTTATGAAGCAAAAAAAGGGAATTCAGAGCTTTGATAAATCTGAACCACAATTTTTGATTGAGGTAATGGATCGGCACACAGATTGGTGCGTGATTATTTGTTTAATCGGTGGCGGTCAAGAGATTAACACTGGAGAAGCAGGGGTTATCGAATGGTTAGATGCTTTACAACAGCATTATCCTGAATGGCAGATTTATTATTCTGAGAAAATTTTAGAGGATCGTGTCTATATACAAGATCAAAGCCGAAAGCATCATTTAATTCAGCATGGCAATAAAGAACCTGATTTACATTTGGCGGTATCAGTAAGGTCGTTTAGAAGTGAAAGAGTTGCTGAACTTGTCCAAGCAATTTTAGATGGGGATGCGACGAAAGCACAACATATTTATAGCCAAGTTGTAGAATCCTATCCAATTGTTATAACAAGGAATTTGGAACAAGCTAAGTCATGGCTAAAACAACAAGCCAAAGGGACAGAGCGTTACGGCATGATTGCGAGCTCAGGCGCAAGAAGACTCAAAGCAGAGGGGATTGATGTTAAAAATAAAATCACACCATCTGATTGGTTTTTGAATTCTACAATTGATGTACGTTCTTCATATTACTTAGAAGATGTCGCCACAGAATTTGATGTTCAAGGATTAGAATTAGATTACTGCTGTGTTGCGTGGGATATTAATTTTTACTTTAAGGATGGTTGGTGTTATCAAGCATTTAAAGGAACAAAATGGCAGAACATCAATCAGATGGAAAAGCAAAAATATCTACTGAATACTTATCGTGTTTTGTTGACTCGTGCGCGTCAAGGAATGGTGATTTACCTACCGAATGTAGATGATAATGATTGGACCAGACCGAGTGAATTGTATGATTCAACATATCAATTTTTAAAAGCCTGTCATCTCAAAGAAATTTAAAAAAAGCCTCCCAATCGGGAGGTTTTTTATTTTGGATTAACTATTAATAATCGGAACAATCCAGCTGGTAATAATCAATAAAATACCCAGATGTCCCAGTTTACGTGTCACATAAACCAGTTTAGACGGTGGTTGTTCTAGCTGTTTAGCATACTCTTCCATGGTGATGCCTTGTTTGCCTTTACTAGTATATAAAAACACACCCAAATCCAGACAGATCAGAATGGTGCCAATATCTGCCACCAGTTCCATCAGCTCAAACTGCTGGGTATACAGCGACATGCTAACGCTATAAATCAGATAAAGTCCAAAGGCTATACATGCATATTGCAGGATCACTAAAAATTTCTGCATAAATCTCAACAGTTCAAAAAATTAAGGTAATTATACAAACAATTCGAGCAGACCGCGCCCATTATAGGCTTTGCATCACATCGGCAAAATTCTGCTTCTCGACTAGCTCCAGAAATTCATCTCCCAGGCGCTGACTTTCAGCAATACATTGCTTCCAGAGCTGAATCCGCTGAGCTTGATCCAAACCTTTCAAAGTGAAGTCTTTACGATCCGGTAAACGACCCAAAGGCAAACTTTGCAAATATTCCTGAGAGGGTGAAATTAGCAAAGTTCGTGCCTGATTTTCCGGGCGTGCCGTGCGTTTAAACAGTTTATCGAACCAGCCAGGAGTAATGCTGTCAGTAAAATGCGGATACAGCACGATGCCTTTGCTTTGGAAAGGCAGGTCAATATGATAGTCAATCAGACCGCCATCGCGATAATAACCTTGCGGTGCATCCGGAATATTATTGACTGCTGCCATCACGCCCGGAATAGAGGCAGAAGCCATCAGCCAGGACAAAACACTTTGCTCAGTCAAGGCGTGATAATGTGTAGTAAATCCATCATCGGCAATTTTAAACTGTTCACCGGTATTCGGCTGGCTGATCACACGTTGCATAAAATGGCGACTATGTTTGCGCGCTACAGCGGTAGTTCCCACAATGCCAGCTACAGAGGCGAGTAGGGGGAGCGCCTTGTCACTTTGGAAAATGTGCTGGGCTTTAATCGACAATACCGTCAGATGATAATCTGGATGATTCACCAGATCGGTTTCTTTGCCTTGTACCAGATCCAGCAGCATGCCACGACAAACGTCACTGACCTCCTTACGGGTCATTTTCTTGTGAAAGTACAGATGGGTATACAAGTCGGCAAGACGTTCAGTGCCTGCTTTGGCTCCCCACGCCGCGACACTGGCAAAACGCCAGCTACCAATGGATGAACCGACTAAGGTTCTACGCTGAGGAGCACGTGGGAAAAACTCGCCAAAAATGGCCTGGTCCAGTCCCTGAATCCCAATGCCTTTGGGGCCACCTGCAGCACCCGGCACAATATCGACCTGTTCGGGTTGCAAACCTTCTTTCAGAATCAGCTCACGAGCCTGATGCCCAGCGCGGATTTTCAGAGCAGGCGCATGTTTTTGTAAAATCTGCATAAAGGTTCAACCCATATTTGACCAATGAGGACATATTTTAAGCATCTGGTCACAAAGCCCAATGGCAAGATATACCCTAAGGTGACTTTGCAGTCATAGGGAAGGAGAAAAATAAAAAAACCTGAACAATGTCAGGTCTTTTAAGAAGATTATTCAGTTATTTTGCAATCCGCCAGACTGCGAGTATGCTTGCTAGCACAATCAGAATCACTGACACAAACCATGGTGAAATGATTGCAATCGAAAGCAGAATGGCCATGATGCTGCCAAAAATCCAGCTACGTTTTTGCTGATGTTCCATTTGCAGGCGCATACTTTGCAATTCATTGAGCTGTTTGGCATGCCAGGAGGACTGGTTTTTCAGGCCATTCAGGCTGTCGATCATCAGGGTCGGTAGGTCCTGCGCGCCCAAAAGCAGATCCGGGATTTTTTGTCCGAGTTCCTTGATATTCTTTTGCGGATTCATCTGGGCTTTGACCCAATCGGTGAGGATTGGTTTCGCCAGACTCCAGATATCCAGCTCAGGATATAAATCTGTTCCCAGGCCTTCCACATGTACCAATGTTTTCAGTAACAACATCAGTTGTGGCGGGATTTCCAGATGGAAACGACGGGCGATGTCCATGACCTGAATCAGAATCCCGGCAAAATCCAGTTCATGCATCGGCTTGGAGACCATTGGACCCACGGTACGACGCATTTCGCGTGCTAGCGCGTCCTGATCGGTACCCGGTGGAATCCAGCCGGCCTGATGCACAATCTGAATCAGCTGCATGAAGTCGCTGTTCATGACCGCCAACAGCATACGTGCTACGGTCATCTGGTCATGCTTAGACAGCTCTCCCATAATCGCGCAGTCCAGCGCAATAAAGCGCGGATTGGCCGGATTGATAGTTTCTACAAAGACATTGCCTGGATGCATGTCCGCATGGAAGAAGTTGTCGCGGAAGACCTGAGTAAAGAAGATAGTTAAACCTTTACGTGCCAGATCAGCACGGTCCATACCCAGTTCATCAAAGGTGGCAATATCCGAAATCGGAACACCGGTAATCCGTTCTGCTACCAGCACGTCCTTACTGTCCATATAAACTTCAGGCACATACATCATGCTGGAGCCAGTGAAGTAATGACGCATACGGCGGGTATTGTCCGCTTCCAGCGTCAGGTCCAGCTCATTCAGAATGATCTGGCGATAGTCCTGAATAATTTCAGACAAGTGTAGGGCACGCGCTGCTTCCAGACGTTTTTCCAGAAAATCGCCCAGCCAGCTAAGAATTTCAAAATCCTGCAAGATCTGCTGGCGAATATTCGGACGGGTCACTTTGACCACCACTTCACGGCCATCATGCAGGGCTGCAGTATGCACCTGTGCAATCGAGGCGGCTGCCAGTGGCTGAACATCAAATCGAGCGAACAGGGTATTTACATCCGCTTTTAATGATTCTTGAATACGCATCTTGGCGACATCATTATCAAAGGGCTTGACCTGATCCTGTAACAGGACCAGTTGTTGCAGCACTTCAGGCGGAATCAGGTCACGACGGGTCGAAAGCAACTGACCCAGCTTGATTGCCAGTGGTCCCATTTCTTCCAGTGCCAGTTTCAGCTTGAGCGGATTTTTACGCTCACGGCTGGACCAGGCTGCCGGATGCATACGAATTAAAGATAAAATATGCCGGGCTTTTTCAGGAAGTTCTTCCGCAGGAAACAACGTGTCGAGTCTATAGTGCGCGGCGATGCGCCAAAGTTCGAGTAAACGTGAAACATGCGGAATCATAAAGCGGTGTACCTAGTATTGAGAAGGGATATGAGGTGTAGCAGGAGTAAATGGCTGATCAGTAGAATCGTCAGATTCAATCTGAGCCTGAAGCTGACGGATTTTGGCTTCGACGCGATCTAAATTCTGGTTCAGGATACGAGTATCCTGATTCAGGTCATCCATTTGCCAGCGCGGGGCAAAAAGGCCACTATCTTCTTTCAGGGCATCTTCAGCGAAAAATAACTGGCTTTCTAAAGTGCGTTTTAAATGCTTCGGAGCCAGCTGCAACTTGCCAATTTCATGTGCCAGAGCAGGGCCAATCCAAGGACTCAAATGCGCCGCCAGATCAGGTTCTGCCTGCTGCATGATGCGCTGGATTTCTTGCAGAAGTTTATAGTCACCTTGCAATGGAATATTACCGACTTCATCAGCAAGCAGCAGTTTAAGCAGCTCTACGACATTATTCACCTGTAGCGTCGCCGTTGCTTCAGGAATTTGAGTACTATTGGCTTCATAAGGGCGCTGTTCAAAAATCGAAGATTCTTCAGTATGGCCGGTTGGCGTTGGTTCTAGACGAACCTTGCCCTCATCAAAGAAGACATCGACGGACAGCTGCGGTGAAGTAATGACCACCCGCAGCATTTTGCCAGCCAAAGTATTGAGCTGAATGCGGGTAATCGCATCCAGATCAATCATATGATGAATCAGGCGTTCAACAGCACCGAGGGCGAGAAGTGACCACATATCGGGTACGACCCTTAAAGCTTGAAGCCACGGTGAACGGCAACGATACCACCGGTCAGGTTGTGGTAATCACAGTTCTGGAAGCCAGCATTTTCCATCATGCCTTTTAAAGTACGCTGGTCTGGATGCATACGGATTGATTCAGCCAGGTATTTATAGCTTTCTGAATCATTTGCCACGATTTTGCCCATGATTGGTAAAGCGGTGAATGAATACAGGTCATACAGTTTTGAGAATGGCTCAAAAACTGGTTTAGAGAATTCCAGAATCAGTAAACGACCGCCTGGCTTAAGCACACGATACATGGCTGCCAGTGCAGCATCTTTATCGGTGACGTTACGCAGACCAAAAGAAATCGTTACCAGGTCAAAGCTGTTGTCGGCAAATGGCTCTAGAGTTTCTGCATTCGCCAGAACGAAATCAACATTGGTACAGCCGGCATCAATCAGACGATCACGGCCAACATTCAGCATGGATTCGTTAATATCAGACAGTACTACATGACCGGTAGGGCCCACTTCACGGCTAAATACTTTGGCTAGGTCGCCTGTACCGCCTGCAATATCCAGCACATGCTGGCCACGGCGCACGCCTGACATATTAATCGCAAAACGTTTCCACAGACGGTGAATGCCGAATGACATCAGGTCATTCATGATGTCGTATTTGCTGGCCACCGAATGGAATACTTCAGCCACTTTCTGGGCTTTTTCGTCACTGCTCACAGTCTTGTAGCCGAAGTGTGTGGTTGGACCGACGTTACCGGTATTGGCACCGCGTGGCAGGTTATATTTAGGGACAGTTCCAGTCACAGGCGTATCGGTCAGGCGTTGTTCTAGAGATTGTTGCTGACCTTGTGGAGCGCCTTGCGGAAGCGGAGTGGTTAAGAATGGGCTCACTTTGTCTGTCTGTTGTGCCGACTCGGGTGTAGGGGTAGGCGTTTGATTTTCATTCGACATTGGAGTCACTCCTAACATATCAATCGGGTTAATCTTGCATTGCCTGCATAATGACAGATTCTTGGATGTTATTCAGCAATCATGATGCAATTGTTATGAATAATATACAGAAAAATAGGAATATGGGCGGAAATCTTCACTGCCAGTGATCGAATAATTCATATGATTTATCATTGGCGATGGCCTGCCCTAAAGACCTGAAAATATCAGGATCAGGCAGGACCGCAAGCCTTCCTCATCATGGATGGGAAAGGAATCTACTATTGGAATGGCACTGGATCGCCTGAATGCACCTTATCAATAATGCCGCGTTCAATCGCAGTAAAGTCATGTACGAATTTTTCTGCCGATTTTAACGGTTTCATGGCCTGGAAACCGTCCTGCATAAACTCATACATCACCTGAAAATGATATTTATTGGCTGCGCCTTTACACATCTTGAAGGCGGTATAAACCACAAAGGAACGCATATATTTATCCAGACTGACACCCAGCTGATCCAGCAATGCCAGCTGTTTCAAGCGCGCTTCGCCCTGATCCAGTTTCAGATAGGTCACGCGCATCATTTCATCAGTCAGTGGTGCGTTGGCAGGATAATCCTCTAAAAGCTGAATCGCGACCTGTTCATCCAGTTGCACGGCCAAGATCGCCAGTTCGACGCCTGAGGTTCCGGTTTTCAGGGCATTTTCCGGAATCATTTTTTCTGCCTTGTGCGCATATTTCATCAGTCGGGCAATCTGTTCGGCCAGTGCGTCAAAGTCTGGGCCGCCATAGAGCCGATTCAGGAAATATTCGGCCATCAGCTGGTTATTTTTTTCAGAAAAATGCTGATGATGGCTACGCTGCATCCGTGCCTTTTGCCATGCCTGCACATCCTGTAAACGGCTTAAAATTTCAGGCTGAGTGTGATACTTCAGCTGATAATACTGTTCTAAGAGTTCATCTAATCGGGCAAGTTTGGACATGTATTTTCAAATATGATTTTTCGATCTCAGAATCTTAGAGGGTGTGGCGCAATCTCGCTATGACAAATTGATCAATGATTCCTTATTTGAATGTCAATTTGCTGTTTAAACAGACAATCTAATCGTGTGAAAAACGTTGCTAATGCTATTTTTGCGTTCAGACTCCTCGCTATACTGCCCACAAGAATAAAAGATGAGGGATCTCCATGCGTACAGAAGAACAAATTTTCCAGTTAATGGATGAAGACGAGCTATCCCTTGCATTGATCAATGCCCAGTATGATCTGAGAAAAACCCAAGGTCAGAAAAATGGCAAAAGCCTGATTGTTCTGGTCAATGGAATCGAGCTGGCAGGTAAGGGCGAAGCAGTCAAACAGTTACGTGAATGGGTAGATCCTCGTTATTTGCAGGTGAAGGCCGATCAGCCGCAAGTATTAGGAGAAAAACAGACCTTCTGGCAACCCTATACACGGTTTATTCCTGCCCAAGGCCAGATCATGGTCTTGTTTGGTAACTGGTACAGCGATCTGCTCAGAACCACCATGCAGACTGGTGCCATTGATGATGCCCAGTTTGATGCCTATCTGGAAGATATGCGTGTCTTTGAGCAGGATCTAAAAAATAACTATGTTGATGTGGTCAAGGTCTGGTTCGACTTACCTTGGAAAACGCTACAAAAACGCCTGGATCAGATGGATTCGAGTGAAATGCAATGGCACAAACTGCATGAGCTGGACTGGCGCGACAAAAAAAAGTACGACACCGTGCAACGTTTGCGAGAGCGGTTTACTAAAGACGAAGACTGGCTGATCATTGACGGGGAAGATGAAAAACAGCGTGACCAGCAGTTTGCACAGTATATTTTGCAGGCGCTAAAACATTGTCCCAATCATCCGGTTCGGGCCAAAGGACGATGGAAACAGGCCAAAATTCCAGAATTATTGCAGCATCCTTCGCAAGAACTTGCCAAGACAGAGGACTATAAAGCGGAACTGAAAAAACTGTCTCCTCAGGTGGCCAAGGCGCTGCGCTCAGACCCACGTAATGTGATTTTGCTGTTTGAAGGGATGGATGCAGCAGGCAAGGGCGGAGCAATCAAGCGGATTGTGAAAAAGCTGGATCCACGTGAATATGAAATCCAGACCATCGGGGCGCCGGAAAAATATGAACTGAATCGACCTTATTTATGGCGTTTCTGGAACAAGCTGCAAACTGATGATGATATCTGTATTTTTGACCGCTCCTGGTATGGTCGGGTGCTGGTAGAACGGGTAGAAGGCTTTGCCAGCCCGGCAGAATGGCAGCGGGCCTATGATGAAATTAACCGATTTGAACAGAGCCTGATTAACCATCAAACCGTAATTATTAAATTCTGGCTGGCGATTTCCCAGGCAGAGCAGGCGGCCCGTTTCAAGGCGCGTGAAGATACCCCACATAAGCGCTTTAAAATCACCGATGAGGACTGGCGTAACCGGGAACGTTGGGATGATTATTTAAAAGCGGCCGCCGACATGTTTGAACGTACGTCGACAGAACAGGCACCATGGCACATTATTGCCACTGATGATAAAAACACCGCTCGGGTCGAAATTTTAAAAACAATTTTAAAGCAGCTTCAGGCAGATTAATCTGCCTGAGTTTTGAAAAGTTTGGGGATAAAAAATGGGGCGGGAAATTTATTTGCCTTGAGCAATCTGTTTTTGCTGGATATTTTTTGCTGTGCGATAACAATCTTCAACATGCGCTTCAGCAATTTTTTTCATGACAAAATAACCGAGGCTCGCGGCTACCAGTTGACCACCGAGTGGAATGAATTTTGTGACTTGCTTTGTGATCACTTTCGCTGCAACATTGTTCAAAGATTTTTTGACTGCTGTACGTGCTACCACCAGACCGGAAAACTCGATTCCGCGTTTACGCAGTTCATTCCAGTGCACCTGTTTGGTTGCAGGATCAAACACACTGATCTGTTCAGGGGCTAGACCAAAGCGGGCATTGATCTCCGGAATCAGTTGCGACAGAATGCCGACATCAATGACCACGTCCAGAAATGGCACCGGAATCACAGCTGCTCCGGCAGAATAATAGGCACGTTTTTTGGTTAGCTCTAAGCACTCGTTGCGAATTCTGTCTAAATCTAAACTTGGATCGATACGATCTGGAATTTTGTCTAATTTCATGGGCATTACCTAAAGCTAGATGTTGTTTTTTTCTGTTCAAACATCAATAAGATGCTTTTTTCAAAGAACTTTTTTGACTGAAGTATGAGTTTTAAAGTGACATAGACAGTTCGGTAAGTATAGTAAATAATCTTTATCATTTTGTAGTACTGCTCCATCTCATTTTTCAGGGGAAACGATGGCAATTCATGTTATTCAGAGTCAACGCATTGATGTGCTTTTGGATAGTATGCTGCGTATCGTCAACCAGAGCGCAAAAAATCCCTTGGCTGTGTTACAGCCGCGGCATTTTATTGTGCCATCTCCTGCAGTCGAGGCCTGGCTGACCCAAAAAATTGCCGAGAAAAAGGGCATCAGTGCCAATACCCAGTTTCATCACCGGATCCGTGCCTTTCAGTGGACTTCCTATCAGTGGGTGCTGAATAATCCCAAAGAAGTCGAACAGGTTCGTGAAGCCAATATTCCCCGAATTATTATTAAATGGCGGGTATTTCAGGCATTACGTAAATGCATTTTGCCTGAGCAGATTCCATTAGAGATCGATCATCCACTGTATTCGATTATCAAACGGATTTATGACAGCGCAGATCGTCTGGAACAGGGCATAGAGAAGCAGCTGAAAAAACAAAGCATGCTGTACTGGGTATCCGAACAGGTCTCGCGCCTGTTTAGCCATTATATGGATTACCGTGGTTATTGCGCGCGGAATTGCCCACCACAGGAATGTCGTTGTCCCACTAACTGGCTGGCGTCCTGGGGGCAGGATATTGCGCTCGATCTTGAGCAGATGATCTATATTCCTAAAGATGAAAATGGCCATGAAATTCCGGTGGCAGACTTCGTCAAGATTCAGGCACGCGAACTGGAAGCCTGGCAGCGCTGGCTATGGCAGCATGTCTTTCAGGATGATTATGCCAAGATTCTGGACATCGAACAGATGTACTGGGAACGTCTGGAAAATGAAGATACTCAGGCACAGGCTTTAAAACGTTTGCCACAACAGGTCGTGGTCTTTACCTTGCTAGAATTGCCACCGAGTCAACTGGATTTCTTGCGCCGTCTCGGTCAATACATTGATATTTATATTTTCCACTTTAACCCATCACAGGAATACTGGGCCGATAGTGTCGATCCGGACTGGAAAGCACGTTATGACCTTGGCGTGCAGGAACGTTTCATCAGGAAATTTGAAAAATCTCAGGGACGTTTGCCGACTGATACCGAAATCCAGCATTTCTTTGCAGCCTTTCAGCTGAACTTTAATGCCGAAGACCGGGAATCGCGTCATCCCTTGCTGACCCGCTTTGGCAAGCAGGCACGTGATCATTTCTCGTTATTGTCCAAACTGTCTTCAGGTGAAGAAGGTCTCTGGGCCGATGCTTTCGTGGATGAATATCAGGATAAGTTACTGGCCAAAATCCAGTCGGATATTTTGTACCTGCTGGAGACGGAAAAACACCAGTATGCGCTCAAACCCGACGATGATTCGGTGCAGATTCATGTCTGCCATTCCTCACTACGCCAGCTGGAAGTTTTAAAAGAACAGATGATTCACTGGCTGGCCCAAGGCACGGAAGATGCCCCACGTCAGCCGAGCGATATTCTGGTGCTGGCCCCGAACCTGAAAGAGCTGGAGCCGGCGATTCGGAGTGTCTTTGCACCACCACCGCGAGAACGGGAAGGTAATAGCCAGCGTCTGCAAAAAGATAATCTATATTTACCGATTCAGATTGCCGGGGTGTCCCGACTCGATGTCAGCAATGCCTGGCGCGCGGTACTGGGCCGGATTCAGCTGGTGCATCGACGTTTCAGTATCGAAGATTTTGCCGACTGGCTCAGTCTGAATGCGACCCAGCAACTATATGCGCTGGACTACGCGCAAGTTGAGCGCATGTTGCAGCTACTGGGCGAAGCGGGCTTTAAACGTGGTCTGGATCAGCAGCATTTACAGCAAAGCCTGACTGCAGGCGATGAAGATTACCGCTTCAGTTTTAAATTTGCATTGGATCGGCTGGCACTCGGGCTTGCAGTTCCGGAACATGCCCTGTTTCAGGATACCTTAAGCTATGCTCGGGTCTTGAGTAGTGATTTCCCTCTCATCTCGACTCTGATCCAGATTTATCAGGATCTGGTACAGCGCCGTGACTGGCTGATTTTGCATGAACAGGGCCAACGTACCCCGGTAAAAACTTGGCTGGAATATCTGCGTGAAGACTTGAATGAGTTCCGTGAAGCCGGCGTCGAGTCCTTAAAGGCGGTCGCAGAAATCATTGACAAGCAGATGCGGATGCTGACGTTGGCCGATTACCATGATCAGGATGATCCGCAGGCCAGCCAGGAGCTGGTCGCCTTAAGTCTGCCATTGCCTTATGTACTGGAAGAAATTCAGAATACACTGGAGATGCAGCTGGATCAGGCCGAGCCGACCGGACAAATTACCTTTAGTCAAATCGGCCAGATCCGTCCGTTGCCATATAAACTGGTGGTGATGCTGAATCTGGATACCGGTAAATTTCCGAGCCGGAATCAGCAGGTACCATTTGACCTGATGAACAGTCTGAAGCCGCAACTAGGGGATCGTTCCCGTCTGGATGATGACCAAGGTGCTTTTCTGGATGCATTGCTATTGGCGCAGGACAATTTATGGCTGTTCTATAATGGCTTTGATGTTGATGATGGTGAAGCGCGTGATCCATCCACTTCATTGCAGGAACTGATCCAGCATATTGCCTTGATTTGCCAGTCAGACCAGCCCGATGCTGAAGTCGATGAAACGGTTGAGATGAATGGTTTGAGCGTGGCCAAGCATATCCGTCAGCTCTATCATGTGCATCCACTACAGCCGTTCGATCCGATCGGTTACGTCGAATCTCATACTCCACGTTATCAGACCCAGTGGTTTGCTGTAGCAGAATATATTCGCAGTGCAGAGGGCAAGCGCAGCAGCTGGATCAATGCCCATTATCCGGCCTTGATGCAGAAAGAAATCCGGGTGCTGAAAGGGGATGAGTGGATTCGTGACATGATTTTCCCAGCACGTCTATTCCTGAAAAGTATCGGTGTTTCCAGTGTGAGATATGCCGATCTGCCAAGTTCACGAGAACCCTTATTGCTGAATAAACTGGAACAGTATCAGGTCCGTGATTTCCTATTACAACAGGATCAAGAGATTGAGCCACAGCTGATGTTGGACCGCTTACCGGTCGGAAAAACTCAGGAAGCGACCTGGCTCAGCAGTCAGCAGGAACAGCAATCGCTAAAAGAACGTTTATTGCAGCTGAATAAAGAGCTGACACCTGTAACGCAGCAAACCTGGCAATATAACCCTGAACTGCTGATTCATATTACCTTGCCACAAGTGCCACACAGCAGTTACTGGCTCAGCATGCAGTCATCTTCGGCCTCAGAAAAACGTCGGGCACAGGTCTGGCTGGAATATTTGCTCTGGCTGGCCTATCTGAACAATGATGAACTGTCTCCACAGCTGGAACGGATTGTCATTTTCAGTAATAAAACCCTGAAATTCTCCGGACTGCGTTCTAGTCAGGCACGTCATCATTTACAGGCTTGGTTGAAAGCTTGGGAAGTGGGACAGACCCAGCCGCTGGTATTGCCTGCCGAATTGCTGATGAAAAAGGCCTGGGAATGGACCGAAAATGAACAGGGACAGATCACCATTGCCGAGATGCAGGAACTGCTAAAGGCCTGGAACAACAGCTATGAAAGTGCCAAGCCTTTGGCCAGCGATGAATCCAGCCAGTTGCATCAGGACTGGCAGTTTATTTTGCAGGATCAGGACCCGGATCTGGCCTTGCAACGCTGTTGCCATGATTTTGCCCATGCGTTATATGCACCGATTCATGAACATCTGGAATGGATAAAAGAATAATGACCATGTTACCCAACCAGAACAAAAAGATTTCAACCAATCCGATTCAGGACATGCGCTTTAGCGGCCTGCACTGGATTGAAGCTTCCGCGGGGACCGGTAAAACCTATACCTTATCCAGTTTGATGGTACGGATTTTTCTGGATCAGTATTATCCGCATCAGGTGATTGCCACAACCTTTACCCGTAAGGCTACAGCTGAACTGAAAAACCGGGTACGTCTCAGAGTCGAGGAAACGCTGGCCTTCATTCAGCGTCATCAGGAGCTGAATTCGGTCAAAATCACCGCCAAAATCCAGACTGAATCGGATCCACTATTTCAGCAGGTATTAAAAGATTATGGCTCACGCATGGATTATGCCCGGCGCCGTTTACGTCTGGTACTGAACCAGCTAGATGAGCTGTTTGTCGGGACACTGGACAGCTTTAGCCAGAAATTATTACGTGAATTTGCTTTTGAAAGCGGCAAGATTGAACGGGCTGAACTGACTGAAGATCAGGATCTGTATATCCAGCAGCTGATTCATGATGTGTTGCGGGAATGGATCCAGCAGCAGCCGCAATATATGATCAATCATCTATATCTGCAAAACCTGTTGAAACCAGTAGAACATTATACTGGACTAGTTCGTGATGCTCTAAATTTCCGTGTGCAATACTTTCAGAAGGTAGAAAAAGTCGAATGGGATCTGACTGAACTAGAGCACTGCATTCAGCGCCTGTTCGATGTGCATGAATATGAAATTGAGATCATTCGGGAGTATTGCCAGAATTCTCCCAAGTATTTTCATAAGAGTTTTTTCACCAGATTAAGCGATGTCTGTGAAAACTTTATGACCTGGATGGCTGTGCTGAAAACCAAAGGCGCGATGAGCTTTTTTGATCCAGAACTGCATGCAATCTTATTGAATCTGTGTTATTTGCGCCGCAAGAAAACCGATTTTCAACCGGTCTCAATGAAGCAAGTATTTAACAAAAGCTGTCCGGAAGAAGAGCAGCAGCAGATTCTGCAACATAGCCTGATTCAGGCCATTGATGGATTGTGCGAAGTCAAAGAGAAGATGGATGCACAGTTGAAGCAGCTGACCACCTATCTGGAATATCATATTATTCGCAGTGTGCAGAACCGTCTGCCGCAAACCTTGCAAAAACAGGGTGAAACCACATTTTCCCAACAGATTCGAACCTTGGCTGAAGCTTTACAGGGACAGCAAGGTCAACGCTTTGCCCAGTTTGTACAGGCACGCTATCCACTCATTCTGGTGGATGAATTTCAGGATACCAACCAGGATCAGGATGATCTGCTGGCTAAAATCTGGCGTGATCCGAATCGAGTCAAAGCCGGTTGTATGATCATGGTGGGTGATCCGAAACAGGCGATTTACGGTTTCCGTGGCGGTGACATGCTGACCTATAACAAGGCGCGTGCCGATGTGCTGCAAAAGCAGGGCCGTGAATATACTCTGATCCAGAACCATCGCTCGGTAAAGCCTTTAGTCGAGGTGGTGGACGCGTTGTTTCAACGCCAGATGGATTTTGGTGAACAGGTGCATTACACCCTGATTCAGGCGGGGAGCCGGCCACATCCGGATTTAATCGATAAAACGCTGAGTAATCCGCATCCACTACGCTGGATTCAGCTCGGTGAACAGGACGTTGAAGCCGATCAGGTGGTCTGGAAAATTCGCCAGCTATTAAATCAGTCTGAACAGCAGCAACTGTATTTCCAGCAGGGTGACAACGTTCAGCACTTAAAAGCGGATGATATTGCAGTTCTCAGTTTTGGCCATTATGCGCTGGAACAGGTCAAGCAGCGTCTGCAACGCATGGGGATTCCCTGTTATAAGGAATCTAAGCAGAGCGTCTTTGCCAGTCCGGTGGCTCAGGATGTTGCAGCTGTTCTGACCGCGATCATGGAGCCTTTTAACGAAGCCAAAGTCAAACGTGCTTTATTGACCCGTTTATTGGGCTTTAACCTGAAAAAGTTAATCGAACTGCAAGAGCAGAGCGAAGGTCTGAGCCATTATATTGCCGACTTTGATGCTATCCGGGAAATGTGGTTTGAAAAAGGGTTTCTGACGGCCTGGAATTATGCCTTAAACCTGTTTCAGGTCTGGACCAATCTGGTTGCAAGCCAGAGCCTGGACAATGAACGGGTAGTGGTGAATTTACGTCATCTGACCGAGATCCTGTGTCAGCAAAGTGAATATTATCAGGGTGCTCAAAAGCTGTATCACTGGTATTTGCGTCAGTTGCAATCACCTTCAGGCAAGGATAACGAAAAAGAGCGAAAACTCTCTGGCGATCATGGGGTACAGCTCTTAACCATCCATGCTTCCAAAGGTCTGGAATTTAAAGTGGTGTTCCTGTTAGGTGCCGATGCACCTTTTGATGTGAATAAAGGAAATCTGAACTTTTCCCTGTCAGCCGCGGAAAATGTACTGGAACAATCCCGGGTGATTGCAGTTAATCATAAGGACTTGCATGAGCAGGCGATTTTGCAAAATGCGGCTCGGAATGCCGCAGAAAATCACCGGCTTTGGTATGTGGCACTGACCCGGGCCAGTCACCGGGTTTATGCCATGCTGCAAGATCAGAGCGGACAGGCGGATTCAGGACTGGCATTCTGGCGTGGACAAGGTGAGGCGGCCTTTCAGCATGCCCTAAGTCTGCTGGAACAACCTCTGGCTTCTGAGCCGCCTAGAATTGTGGCACAACAGACAGAAGCACCGTTACAGATGCAGGCTCATCCTTTACCAGAGCGACAGTTCTATCCGCGGACCAAAACCAGTTTTACTGCACTGTCACAGCATCTCCCGCATCAGGCAATATTGCAGGATGATCTGGTCATCGCTTCTGAACGTCCGGACAGTGCCGCAGATGAAATGAATCTACTGGAACTGGAACAGCAGATAGCCAGTCAGCCACTGGACTGGATCAGGCTGAATTTTCCAAAAGGCACGGTAGCCGGAACCTTCCTGCACAGTATTTTTGAGCATATCGATTTTCAGGATCGCAGTTACTGGAATCTGGAAATCCGTCGTCGTTTTAAAAATACAGCGCCACAAATCTGGCAGGAACTGAAAGAGAAATTTCATCAGGCCTTTCATATTCGTCCATTGTTACAGCAGGCATTTACCCCGGGCTATCAGACGGCCTGTGTGAATTTACAGACCCTGTTCAGTCAGGTGGCCCGACAAGGTCAAATGCAGCCGGAAAAATTGCAGCAGAGTATGCAAAAAGTACTCTCCAGCCTGAATTATAAAATCCTGACCGGAATTCGCCTGCATGATCAGAGTGAAGCTTATCGTCAGGAATGGCAGCAGTTTTTCCGTTCCGCTCAAACATTCGATCACTCTGAATGGTTGAACTTCTTAGGGCAGTTTCAGCGCTATTTTACAGAACTGGATGATGAGCCTTTTATCCAGTTTTTCGAACAGGAAATGGCGCAGATGACGCCTGCTGAGACAGCAGCGCAACTGGATGTAGAAGCCGTTTTTCAGCAGGCATTCGATCATTTCATTGATGAGATGATTGAGGATCTTCTACTCAATCGGGTTCATGACTGGCTCAAAGAAATTCTGGCTGCACCCCTACAGGCAGAGTTCAGCCTGGAACAGTTGCAGCAAGGTGCGTATCTGTCCGAGTTTCCGTTTTATCTGTCTTTAACCGATGCACCGTTACAGATTCGTCAGATCCAGCAACTGTTTGCCGAGCATGATATTCTCATGCCTGATTTTAATGAGGCAAAATCGGCACGCTATCTGACTGGATCCATTGATTTGGTTTATTTTGATGGTCAGCGTTATCATATTGCCGATTATAAAAGCAATTTTCTCGGATCGGATCAGCAGCATTACACGGCCGAGGCCATCCAGCAGAATATGACCCACTCCAGTTACTGGCTGCAAGCGGCCTTATATCTGGTGGCATTGCATCGTTATCTAAGCGTGAACATGCAGGGATATGACATGCAGCAGCATCTGGGTGGGGCGACTTATCTGTATTTGCGCGGTATGAATGGTCAGGCTGAACAAGGCGCTTATCACTGGCAGCCTGGTCTGGAATTTATTCTGAAACTGGATGAAATTCTGGGCTATTTTGAGCAGAAAAAATCAGCATAATTTTGATGATTTATAAAATTTTAAGAGTTTAAACAGAAGATTATCCTGTGGATAACTTTGAGGATAACTGTGTGGAAAATGAGCAAATTCACGTGTCTCAGCAATCAGCCCATTTAATGGCCTGGATTGACTATCTATGTCAGCCACCGTTCAGTTCGGCGACCTTTGATGCTGCCGCAAAATTGCTGATTCAGCAGCTCCTTGAAGCGATGCAGGAGGGCAATAGTTGTATTCCGGCCAGTGCTGAGCAAAAAGCTCTATTGCATCATTTGGTATTGGATCGTAGCCAGCAGGCTCAAGGCATTGCACCTTTTATTTTTGAAAACCAGCAGTTGTATTTATACCGCTACTGGCAGCTGGAGCAGGCAGTCGCTACAGAGATCGCCCGGATCAAGTCACAAGCCATCACACCAGTAAATTTAAGTGAGCGTGATCATAACCTCCTGACAGATCCACAGCAAAAGCAAGCGCTGGAAATGGTCGCCAAGCAGGGACTGAATATTATTACTGGTGGGCCAGGAACCGGTAAGACCTATACCTTGGCACATATGATTGCGGTACTGCATGAAGCCTTACCCAATATCCGGATTGCGATGGCTGCTCCGACGGGTAAAGCGGCGCAGCGGATGCAAGAGGCCTTGCAGAAAGCCTTACATAGTGAAAAGTTACACGCTTTTGAACTGGAGGCTTTAAAACAGCTTCAACCCGTTACTTTGCACCGCTTACTGGGCTTGGGCCGGTTGGGACGCCCACGGTTTCATGCCAAGCAGCCTTTGCCATATGATGTGATCGTGGTTGATGAAGCATCCATGCTGGACTTAAGCCTGTCACAGATGCTCCTTGCTGCAGTGCCAGATTCAGCCCGCTTAATTCTATTAGGCGATGCAGACCAGCTGGCCTCGGTGGATGTCGGCACTGTACTGGCAGATTTACAGCAGACTTCTGTTCTGGCAGATAATCGGGTCAATTTAATCACGACACGCCGTTTTGCTTCAGGCGCCCGGATTGGTGCGATGGCGCACTTTATCCAGCAGGAACATGTTCCAGCATCGGTTTTAAACCAGTTTGAACAGCAAGTGGTTGCTGCGAGTGAGCTGCAAGCAATTGCACTGGATCAGGTAGAGATTGACCAGTTGCAACTGCAATATCTGCCAGAAATAAACCCAACTACAGGTCTACAGTTAGACCCATATTATGATCAACTGATGTATGGCTATCAGGCTTATGCAGACGCGATCAAGCTGGCTCAGGATCAGGCTGATTTTGATCAATATGTGCAGCAGGCAATTCAGTACTTTGATGATTACCGGATTCTCACCGCAATCCGGCATGGTGATCTGGGCTTGAATAAAATCAATCAGCAGATTGAACAGCGTTTTCTGGCCAGTGTAGGCAAGTTAAAACAGGGCGACTGGTATACCGGTCGACCAGTGATGATGACTTATAACGATTATCAGCTGGGTCTGTCCAATGGTGATATTGGCATCTGTTTCTGGAGAGAACAAGAAGGACAGTCACAATTTGAAGTGTATTTCCCGAGCTTAGAAAAATGGGTGCTGGCGACCCGCTTACCGAAAAGTATCGAAACGGCATTTGCTTTGACGATTCATAAATCGCAAGGTTCAGAATTTACTCATACGGCTGTAGTACTCGATCAACAGGCCAAAAATTTGCTGAGTAAGGAACTGATTTATACAGCGATTACCCGGGCCAAAAAAGTTGTGAGCTTACTGGTAGATCGCGACGCGTTTACACAAGCGCTATGCGTCAGAACCACACGAAAGAGTGGCTTAAGCGAAAAAATACTTGAACAATGCAACAATCTATTGGCAAAAAATAAATAACTGTTGTAGGTAAATGCTTACATGGATTCAGGAAATTGGCGCATGGAGCTTTTACTCGGTTTTTGAGAAGATTGGTCACACAAAAGAACTCAACACGGAAAGTTGGGTATAAATCGCATAATAAGAACAAGAATGTCACCAGACAGCGAACTTACAGTGAAGTAAGTGAAAGAGGAAACTTACAGCCGCTAAGCCTTGTAGTTTTGGGAGAGACTACAAGGCTTTTTTATATCTGCCGTTAATGGAATTTTGCCGTAATCTTATAGTTCAATTAAGTTGGCAGAATAAGTAAATTTAAGTAAATAGTGTAATTAAAAGATATATAAGTGTAATATTTTGCAAATTTCGATGACAATTTTGTACGCAATGGCTTACAGCGAGTGAGGATAAATGCCTCTATGAGCATTTCGACAATATGGCAAAATCTACCACACAAGGAAGTTATTTTTAGCCAGGAAGATTTGAAAATAATAAAGCGTAAAACGCACTAAAAAAAACAATAAATAAAAAATGATAATAGAAGAAACTACAGCGCGAAAAAGCCCGAGTTTACTCGGGCTTTTTTTTATCATTTATTTCTAAGCGCGACCAGAAATATTTTAAATATAAAAAGATCAGTTAATTTCTGCAGTTATCTAAACAGCTATTCGTAAGCCAGATCAAGTCCAATTCCTGAAATTATGTGTAAATTGAACCATATGGGATTTCTTCATATCAGTAAATAAGCAAAGACATCTGGCAGCTAAAACTATCAAAATTCATGATCTATTTTTGCAATCTGACGCAATTTCCCTTAAAATATGCAACTTGCTGTAGTGATGCACGGCAGTCAATGTATTGAATTCTCATTACTTTGATTTTTATCAAGATATATAAGCATCTCGGAGAAATCGAATGGCTTTAACAAACGCAGATCGCGCAGAGATCATTGCTAAATTTGCTCGCGCTGAAAACGACACTGGTTCACCAGAAGTTCAAGTAGCTCTTTTAACTGCTCAAATCAATGACTTACAAGGTCACTTCAAAGAGCACAAACACGACCATCATAGCCGTCGCGGTCTGATCCGTATGGTTAACCAACGTCGTAAGCTTCTTGACTACCTAAATGGTAAAGACCACGGTCGTTATGTTGCATTGATCGGTGCTTTAGGTTTACGTCGTTAATTCGATTTAAACTTTATTTTCGGGTTTATCGCATGCCTTATGCTTTATTGCTGAAAACTAAAGTCGGTTTAGCCTTTGGCTAGATCAGGGGAAGGGGCGAATGTTCGCTCCTTCTTTGTGTTTAAAAATAGTGTTTATTTCTGGTGAGGTCGGCTTCTAAGCTTTGTCATTTACCCGTCCATTTGGATGTGAATGCCAAACCTTAGGGGTCTCCACTAGAATAAAATCAGGAAAAAATAAAACATGTCGATGTTTAATATTGTTCGTAAAGAATTCCAATTTGGCCAACATCAGGTTGTCCTAGAAACAGGTCGTGTTGCGCGTCAGGCCAATACCGTATTGATTACCATGGGCGGCGTAACTGTATTGGTTGCTGTTGTTGCTCAACCAACTGCTAAAGCAGGTCAAGACTTTTTCCCACTGACTGTTAACTATCAAGAAAAACAATACGCAGCTGGCCGTATTCCTGGTGGTTACGGTAAACGTGAAGGCCGTGCATCTGAAGCTGAAACGCTGATTTCACGTCTGATCGACCGTCCAATTCGTCCATTGTTCCCAGAAGGTTACTATAACGAAATCCAGGTGACTGCGACTGTTGTATCTTCTGACAAGACTATGGAAGCTGACATTGCAGCAATGCTGGGTACTTCTGCAGCACTTGCGATTGCAGGTACACCATTCCGTGGTCCAATCGGTGCGGCACGTGTGGGTCTGATCAACGGTGAATACGTTCTAAACCCAAGCTTTGAACAATTGAAAGAAAGTGATCTTGATCTTGTCGTTGCAGGTACGGAATCTGCAGTACTGATGGTTGAATCAGAAGCGAAAGAACTTTCAGAAGACCAAATGCTGGGTGCAGTATTGTTCGGTCATGATGAAATGCAAATCGCGATCCAAGCAATCAAAGAATTCGCGACCGCAGCTGGTGCGAAAGAATCAACTTGGGTTGCTCCTGAGAAAAACGAAGACCTTCGTGCAAAACTGAAAGAAGCATTCGAAGCGAAAATCTCTGAAGCATATACCATTGCGGTGAAACAAGACCGTTATGCAGCACTTGATGCACTTCAAGCAGAAGCGCTCGCTCAGTTCGTTCCAGAAGGTGACGAAACTGGTCTTGCTGATGACGTAAACGAATTATTTGAAGATCTTAAATACCGTACCGTACGTGACAACATCCTGTCTGGTAAACCGCGTATTGACGGTCGTGATACTAAAACTGTTCGTGCCCTTGATGTACAGGTTGGCGTATTAGACCGTGCTCACGGTTCTGCATTATTCACACGTGGTGAAACTCAGGCATTGGTCACTACTACTCTGGGTAATACTCGTGATGCGTTGATGGTAGATACCTTGGCTGGTACTAAAACTGACAACTTCATGCTTCACTACAACTTCCCTGCATATTCTGTAGGTGAAACAGGTCGCGAGTCTGGTCCTAAACGTCGTGAAATCGGTCATGGCCGTCTGGCTCGTCGTGGTGTTCAAGCCGTGCTTCCAGCAGCTGACCGCTTCCCGTACGTAATCCGTATCGTATCTGACATCACTGAATCTAATGGTTCATCTTCAATGGCATCTGTATGTGGTGCTTCTCTATCATTGATGGATGCCGGTGTTCCACTTAAAGCACCAGTTGCGGGTATTGCAATGGGTCTAGTGAAAGAAGGCGAACGTTTCGCAGTTCTTTCTGACATCTTGGGTGACGAAGACCATCTTGGTGATATGGACTTTAAAGTAGCGGGTTCTGCTAACGGTATTACTGCACTACAAATGGACATCAAGATCGAAGGTATTACTGAAGAGATCATGGAAGTTGCATTGAACCAGGCTTATGCAGGTCGTATGCACATCCTGAACGCGATGAATCAAGTAATTTCACGTGCTCGTCCAGAAATTTCTATGCACGCGCCGACTTTCCAAGTGATCAACATCAACCCTGACAAGATCCGTGACGTGATTGGTAAAGGTGGTGCGACTATCCGTCAAATCACTGAAGAAACTAAAGCTGCGATTGACATCGAAGATAACGGTACAGTACGCGTATTTGGTGAAACTAAAGCTGCTGCACAGGCTGCGATTGCAAAAATCCAGGCACTGACTGCTGAAGTTGAGCCAGGCACAATCTACACAGGTAAAGTGATTCGTATCGTTGAATTCGGTGCATTCGTGAACATCCTGCCAGGTACTGACGGTCTGCTTCATATTTCTCAAATCTCTAACGAACGTATTGCCAACGTGGCTGACGTATTGAAAGAAGGTCAGGAAGTGAAAGTACAAGTTGCTGACGTTGACAACCGTGGTCGTATTAAATTGACCATGAAAGACATCGAACAAGCATAATTCGATTACTTTTAAGTCTGAAAAAGCCTGCATCATGCGGGCTTTTTTATTTGGACAGATTCTTTATTTAAGAACCGAAATCATTTAATAATCACATTGTAGATAAAACGGATGATTAAACCTTATATTGAAACATTCTTGGTTGAGAAAGCTGTTCTCATTTAGGTAAGCGGATCGGCTTCAGAGTTTTTCAGCATGCGATAAATCTCGTCTTTCAGTTTTAGTTTTTTGCGTTTAATCGCATCGATATCATCATTGATATGATTGACTGGATCGAGTTCAAGCTGACTAATCTGTTTGTCCAATTTACTATGTTCCTCAAACAGTCGGGCAAAGTACGGATTTTCCTCACGTAATTGCACAATTAAATCACGGTATTCTGGGAACATATATTTGATCTTTTTATTGCAGTCTTTGGTTTTCATAGGGATATTTATCACTCAAAAAATAAAAGAAAAAAGCAAAATATGCCCTAGTCCGCATTGATCTAACTCAAGCAGACCGGACATTAAAAGGCATTACTTGAAATGCAGATGTTTCACCTCACGACGTAATTCCTGCACTTCATCAATGAGATCCAGCATCATGGCAACGGCACTAAAGGAAGCATCAAAATCACGCTGCAAACGGTAAGCCCGTTGTGCTCGAGTAATATCTTCCCCGAGGAAGGTACCAGGATGCGTTTTAGAACGGTTCGGCAAAATTCCATGTTCAATGAGTTGCATCACCCATTCCGGACTTTGGCCACATGCTTCAGAAAAGTGGAACAAATCAAAGGTACGATCATCCATGATTTCAGAGGGGATATAACCGTTGGAAAAGTTTTCTCTATATTGAATTGTAGTCATAGCTCTACTCCTTAAACAGCCAGGCTTGAGACATTCAGAAAGGAAGGTCGTCCTGAAGTAGGGGAATGCCATAATATTTTATGGCCGCTGCGCTGTGCCCTAACGGTATGAGATGCTAGTTGAACCAGCATCCTGCCTAGAAGAGGAACTCCTATCCTGTGGAAATCCTGCTTGAACCTGAACAGCTCAGTCTGAGCAGGGAAACAAAGATCTAGGCGGGCATCTGTTTTTATAGTTTTATCTGTCATTTGCAAACCATCCGCTGTTTGCAACACACATTTACCCATGCCTATGAATTGAGGAATACATGTCGCATGAATACTCCGTTTCAGAGTCCTTAGCAGATTGAATTGCAGCTGAAGATAGATCATTGTGTGAATAAAAAATAACCGTCTTCAATTCATTATTATGAGTTTGCGCTAAGGGAAACAGTTTTTATTTGTACTTAATTGTTTCAAATCATAACCATTAAAAAAGCCCCTGAAACAGGGGCATGGAAAACTGACAAAAATTAGTATTTTACCCAGGTAACACTGCGTCCGATAACCGAAACGCCTACATAACCACGCAGGGTCAGGCGTTTGCCATTGGCGCTTAAACGTGCTTTACCTTTGTAAACTTTACCGCTGATTGGATCAAGTATCTTGCCATCATGGAATTCGCGAGGTTTTTTGGGGTCTGCCTTAAAATCCCAGATAAATGGCAAGCCAATAAATGGTTTATTCTTAAGCTGTCCTGGACATTTGCTACAGATTCCCAGTTTTTCTGCACCTGGCAGGCTACGGGTTTCTACGATAATTCCCTCATAGCTGCCATCTGGTTTTTTACGGATTTCGACATCAGCACGAGAATAACCGGATTGATCATCGATAGTCTTCCATTTCCCCAGTAGTGGATCTTCAGAAGCAAAGCTTAAACCTGCTGCTGTTGCCAATGTGATCCCCATCATTAAGCGACTTAAAATTTTCTTCATAACATGCCTGTTGATCAATGATTATTCATATTAGATTTATTACTCTAATTTATTCATAAAATGTAACAAAATCAATAGCACAAAGTGTGATGAGATTGGCATAAGATTAATAGATTCATGTGAATTATCACATGACCTAAAATAAAAAAGCTCCTAAGGAGCTTTTCTTAATAATCTGAATTCGAAACTAGTTTTTAATCCAGGTCATATTGCGTCCGACCGGTGCACCTTCAGCACGACTATGAATGGCAAGATGCCTGCCATTATTTTTCAGGCGGGCACGGGCCTGATAAAGCTGTCCAGAAACCGGGTCGAGCAGAGTGCCGTTAATAAATTCATTGCTATGGTCGGGATGACTGCTCAGTCCCTTAAGCATTGTGAGTCCAATGAGTGGCTGATCCTTCAATGCTCCTTTACATAGAGTGCAAGTTTGCTGTCGAGCTGCCCCAGGAATCTCACGAACATGCACAATTTTGGCAATATAGCGATCCTGAGCATCTTTACTAATCACCACATCTGCCAGGGAATAACCAGTACGGTCATCAATGGTTTTCCAGTGGCCTAGTAATGGGTCACTGTTGGCGAACGCGGATAGACTGATGGTACTTGCTGCTGTAAGAATGATAGAACAAAGCAGTTTGAATCTCATTGCCACATTACCCCATGCTATTGAAAATATATTTAACTTCTTAAAGGCATAAAAAAATTATGGGATTAATATAGCGTGAAAAATACACTAAATACCAGTCAATAATCACATTAAATTAAGAAAAATGAATATGAGTTAAAAATTACGTTCATTCAGCATGATGAGAATGAGTAAGTATTTACGTGATAAGGAATGGGATAAAGATAATGATTTTAAGCTGTCCAAGCCTTTGATCTGGCCAGACAGCTTGCAGATGAGAATTTATAAAAAATGAGATTTATTCGACTTTCACCCAGGATACTGTTCGTCCGAGCATGGGTGTACCTACATAGCCACGAAGCGTCAGTACATTGCCTCGGGAATTCAGAGTTGCCTTGCTTTTATAGACATTACCGGTTAGTGGATCGAGAATTGCTCCATTAACGAATTCATTTTTCTTTTCTGGATTTGGTTTTAGACCTGATAAGACAGATAGACCCAGAATAGGCACGTCTTTCAGTGCGCCTTTACATTTAGAACAGTGGGTATGTGCAGGACGATTTGGAATGGCATGGATACGAACAACTTTACCCTGATAAGTACCATTATTGAGTTTACTGATTTCAACATCAGCACGTGCATAGCCCGTTTTGTCATCAATGGCTTTCCATGTCCCCGTGATTTCGGCTGCATAGCTGAAGCTCTGCGCAGCACATAACATCACACCCATTAAATATCGAAATTTCATTTAAAATCTTCCACTTATTTTTTTTGATTTTTTTACTTTGAAAATACCGTTGATCTTCTGATTCTATCGGTGTGCAAATTTTAATCATGAGGCAAGCTTGAAATTAAGTACATTTGTCTTTTTTTTATGAGGAATTTTGGTCAATATTTTATGAAAATATAAAATGAAAAAAGCACTCAATATTGAGTGCTTTTTTTGAGTCGAGCAGGGGCTGTTATTAACTGAGGTGTTCACCAAACAGGCTCAAAGCTTCTTCAGCCGTAAAAATATAACGGCTATTACAGAACTGACAGTCCATCTCAATTGGATTCTGGAATTCTAAAGTTTCACGAACCGATTCTACCCCAATCTGCTGTAAGGCAATTGCACAACGTTCTTTAGAACAGGTACAGCCAAACTGCAAATGTTCTACTTCTGGTAAGCGCACTTCTTCTTCGTTATATAAACGATAGAGAATTTCATTGGCCTCCAGAGTGACCAGTTCTTCTGTTTTTAATGTTTCAGTCAGCATGGTCAGACGTGGCCATAAGTCTTCATCGACACGGCGTTGTTCTTCTTCACTGTTACGCGGTAGCAATTGAATCAGCAAACCACCTGCACGATTGTTATCACTGGCCAGCACGATACGTGTCGGAATCTGGGCAGACAGGTCATAATATTGCATCAGACAGCCAGCCAGATTTTCCTGATCAAGCGGAACAATACCCTGATAACGTTCACCAAATTCAGGCTCGATATTGATAAACAGCACTGGATTAGTCAGTGATTTTAAAACTGTGCTGCTATCTTCTGCTGCCTGAAAGTGTGGATCTTCTTCGTAATCCGCCAGTGCACGTACTTCACCGCGATGGTTACATTCAGCCATTGCCCATTTAAATGTGCCTGAAGCCTGAATTTGTAGGCTGATACGCCCTTTAATTTTCAGGGTGCTGGCCAATAGTGCAGTGGCGCTCAGCATTTCACCTAACAGGATTTTTACTGCAGGCGCATAGTCACGCTGAGCCAAAATTGTTTGTAAAGCTTCTTCAAGATGCACCACTTCACCACGAACAGGGCTATCTTCAATAAAAAAGCGTTGGCGTAAATCAGACATAAAATTCTCCATAACCCTGCTTTAATGGTGGCATTATTGTAAAACACAAGTTATGCCAGATCATCTCTTATGGCATCAATTCCTGAAGCGTTGTTGTCCTGTTGCGTGTCCGTATCCTGTTCCGATACTTTTTTTAGCTGATCCTGAGCAAGAAGATGCTCCAGTTCTGCCAGTGTATTCCTTGAGCCTGCGAAATTAAACGGACTCTCAGTATCCGGATGAAATTGACGATTGAGCAGTTTCTGATCATGAGTATGAAACTCATGGATCTTTTGTTGCGCCTGTTCTTCAGACAGTCCGCTCAGCTGAACTAGCAGACACTGACTTAGTTCTAGTGCAGAAGCATAGGTTTCTCGCCAGATTCGTTCCACGCCCAGCTCCTGAAGTAGATGGACATGATGCCGGTTACGTGCCCGTACCCATAAAGACATGTCAGGATAATTTAAGCGCAGATGTCGGACGGTCAGCAGTGAATCTTCAATATCATCAATGGCGACAATCACATGCTGAACCGTATCCAGATTTGCCTGAGCTAAAGCCTCTGGCTCAGTCGCATTGGCCTGATAGAAGGTAATACCGTAAGAGGTCAGCAATTCAGTTGCTTCGATATTGCTGTCCATTACACTGAATTTTTGCTGCTGTTGCAGCAAAATACGGGCAATGATCTGGCCAAAACGGCCAAAACCGATTAATAAAATTGGTGCGGTATTTGGTGGAAGGCTTTCAATGTCAAAGGTCGCTGCCAAATGATTTTGCCGATCCAGTCGTGGCAGAATCTGGTTTTGCAATAACCAGTAAAATGCCGGTGTGAGTAGCATGGATAAACTTGCCATCCACATCAATGGGGAGAGCAGGGCTGGAGTAACGATCTGCTGCGAAAGCGCAATGATGAGTGCCAGAAAAGCGAACTCACCACTTTGTGCCACACTGGCAGCCAGTAGCGTACTGTTGCGCCAACTATGCTGATAATAACGTGCCAATCCTAAGGTAATCGCAAATTTAATCAGGATCAGCGAAAGTGTTCCGGCAATAATCAATACGGGTTGCGTCAGCACATCGGCAAACTGCAATGACATGCCCAGACTGATAAAAGCCAACCCAATCAATAAACCGCTAAAAGGCTGCAGACTCTTTTCAATCGAAATCCGGAAATCAGAATCTGCCAGTAACATACCGGAAAATAATGCTGCCAGGTACAGATTCAGTCCCAGCGTATCCATCAGGACTAGTAAGCCCAAGAAAATGACAATGGTAACAATGCTATGCAATTCATGACGACCACTTTTGGCAATCCAGCGATAGAGCGGCTGCATGAAATAGCGGTTACATAGAAATAAGCCAGTAAAGGTAGCCATCATGGCAGCAAAATAAGCTATGCCATGTTCTGTTGAACTGACCCCAGCAAAAAGCGGAATCGCTGCAATGATAGGAATTGCAATCAGTGCATGAATCAGGGTGTTGGCATAAGCGGATTGACCATAACTGGTCGCCAGTTGTTGCTGATTATTTAAAAACTGGGTCACCAACGTCATGGCAGAGAGGCTGCCGGCCAGTCCGATGACAATGCTGGAAACCAGATGCTGATCGAGAAAGAACCAGGCCAGCAGGCTCAAAATCAGGGTCGTGCTCAGTACCTGTAAAATGGCCATAAACCACAGGGGTTGCCCAAGCTGAAGAATTCGTTGTGGTCTGAGTTGCAGACCAATCCAGAACATTAGGGCCAACAGGCTGATTTGAATAAAAGTCTGCATCACCTCAGGAGCAGAGATCAGCGCTAAGGCACTCGACCCAATGATTAAACCTGTCAGTAAATAGCCCAGCACTGTTGGCAGTCTGAGTTTATGGCTCAGTGGCACCATGAACAGTGCAATCGCCAGAACCAGCGCTATTTGTAACAGTATCGACATTTTTCCGCCTTAAATTTTATTTTCATCCAGTCTTAAAGTTGAGCCTTTATCAAATGAAGATGGTCTCAATATTTTAGCTGAGTTCTTGTGGATCGATATCCAGTGTCAGCTTCATATTGGATGGCTTATCCTGTAACAGGTTTTGCCACCAGCTACGGACATAATAATGCAAACGGGCACGGTCTGCGGACAATAGCACCATATGGGATTGATAGCGTCCGGCTTTGCGTTCCATCGGGGCAGGAATGGGACCCCAGATGTCCAGCACCAGATCGGGATATTGCCTGAGCAGGGCAGCATGTTTCTGTAAGAATTCGGTATTTTGTGCCTGATCTTTGGATTCACAGCGAATCAGCACGGCATAACGAAAAGGAGGCATCTGGGCGATTTGCCGTTCGGTCAAAGTCTGCTTGGCAAAGGCGCGGTAATTTTCAGTGACTAAGGTATTCAGCAGCGCATGATCAGGTCTTAGGGTCTGTAAATATACATCCCCTTTATGTTCCCCACGTCCTGCACGACCTGCGACCTGTACGATCAGTTGTGCTGTACGTTCTGTGGCCCGGAAATCGACACTAAGAAGACCAGAATCGATATCCAAAATTGCAACCAGCGTGACATAAGGAAAATGATGGCCTTTGGCGAGCATCTGCGTGCCGAGCAGAATCGCAGGCTCACTTTTCTGAATCTTGTCATAGATCTTTTGCCAACTACCGACCCGGCTGGTTGAGTCGCGATCGACCCGGATCACTTCAAAATCTGGAAAAAGCTCATTCAGATGTTCTTCAACTTTTCCAGTCCCCATGCCTAAAGTGGCCAACTCCTGATGCTGGCATTGCGGACACTGTTCAGGCATACGATGAATGGTGCCGCAATGATGACAATGCAGATGTTGATAAGGTTGCCGGTGCACAGTGAAATTGGCATCACAGTTCGGACACTGCGCCTGCCAGCCACAACTGCCACAAATCAGTACGGGCGCATAACCACGACGATTCAGGAAAATGAGTACCTGTTCTTTTTTAGCCAGGCGCTTTTTGATTTCTTCAATCAGATGCAGGCTGATGCCATGCTGCTTTGGTGCCACTTTTAAATCCAGAATATGGATTTTTGGCATTAGTGCTGTACCCGCGCGTTGATTCAGTTCCAGTACCTGCATTTTACCTTGCTGCACCAGTGCATAACTGTCAATGCTGGGTGTTGCCGAACCCAAGAGTACTGGACATTGCTGTAAATGTCCCCGGTACAATGCCACATCACGGGCATGATAGCGAAAGCCTTCCTGCTGTTTAAAAGACAGGTCATGCTCTTCATCCAGAATGATCAGGCCTAGATTCGGCATCGGTGTATAAATCGCAGAACGGGTGCCAAGTACAATGGACGCTTTACCGGTTTCAGCGGCTTGCCAGGCTTGTAAGCGTTTACTGTCATTCAGGCCAGAGTGAAGCAGGGCGATGTGACAATGGAAACGGGACTGAAAGCGGCTAATGGTTTGTGGCGTCAGTCCGATTTCAGGCACCAGTACCAGCACCTGCTTGCCCTGTTTCAGTACCTGTTCCATGATCTGAAGATAGACTTCAGTTTTGCCGCTGCCAGTCAGGCCATCGAGTAAAAAGGCTTGATATTGCTTGCGGTATTTCAGTACTTGCTGAATCGCATGCTTTTGTTCCGGATTGGCCGTTAATGGCATCTGGGCCAGTTGTACAGGTTGCGGGCTAAAATCCTGTGCTTCCAGTACACATTCGCAAATCCCTTTTTTTTCTAGTGCTTTTAAAGTCGCTGTTTCTATTCCGGCCAAATTTAAGAGATTCTCAGTTGTTCCCACCGGATGCAGTTTTAGAATCCGATAAGCTTCCTGTTGCCTCTCGGAACGGCGAACTTTGGCTTCAGCCTCATGATCCAGCAATTTCCAGTTTCGGGCCAGCAGGTTATAAGGTTTGCCCTGACGCAATAAAGTCGGTAAGGCAGTCTGGATCACTTCCCCGATAGGAAACTGGTAATACTGTGCTGACCAGGTCAATACACTTAAAACCTGGGAATTGATAATGGCACGGTCATCTAAAAGCTCGGTGATGGCTTTCAGTTTGAAACTTGGATCAATCGGAGCATCTAGTGGTAATTTTTCAGTAATCACGCCGACCAGATTTTGCCGGCCAAAAGAAACTGCGACTCGGGCACCCACTTCTGCCTGCTGATATTGTTCCCCACTCAAGCTATAGTCAAAACAGTCAAACAGATGCACCGGCACTGCAACACGAACACGATAAACAGGGGCAGTAACGGGAACAGAATTTGGCATAGTAACAGAGTGGGTCCTGATGAAATTTCGTCGTGCTCAAAGTTCAGTTATGTTAGAGTGAGCAGATAATTTATATTGAAGAATATGAATGATTTTGATGGTCTGACGCAACAGCGTTAAGCAAAATTTTGGAAAATTAGAGCATTACAATGCCTGCATATCAGTTTACTGCGCTTGACGCTTCAGGGAAGCAGCAAAAAGGCGTGCTTGAGGGGGATTCAGCACGACAAATCCGGCAACAGCTTCGGGATCAGGCGCTGATTCCGGTGTCCGTAGATCCAGTTGAGAAAAAAGACCAGCACTATCGTCGCAAATGGTTTGAAAAAAGCATCACTGCCTATGATCTGGCTCTTATGACCCGGCAACTCTCGGTACTGGTCGCTGCCGCAATTCCGTTGGAAGAAGCCATTCGCGCCGTCGGCAAGCAAAGCGAAAAAGTTCATGTGCAAAACCTGCTGATGTCAGTACGCTCCAAGGTGCTGGAAGGGCATAGCCTGGCTCAGGCACTGCAACAGTCTGGACGTTTTCCGGAACTGTATATTGCCACTATTGCGGCCGGTGAACGTTCTGGTCACTTGGACCTGATTCTGGATCAGTTAGCCGACTATACCGAAAACCGCTTCGCCATGCAGAAAAAGATTCAAGGGGCGATGATCTATCCGATTATTTTGCTCTTGATGTCTTTTGCGATTGTGATGGGCCTGATGACCTATGTGGTACCGGATATCGTCAAGACCTTTGATCAAAGCAAAGATGCCTTGCCGTGGATTACAGTGACTTTAATGAAAGCCAGCGATTTTATCCGGATCGCCTGGCCATTTTTGTTGATAGGGAGTGCGGCAGGTATTTTTCTGCTGGTACGTTTTTTAAGAACGACCGCTGGGCATTATGCTTTTGATCGCCTGACTCTGAAACTACCTTTATTCGGAAAATTATCACGTGGCATTAATGCCGCCCGTTTTGCCAGTACCTTATCAATTCTAACCCAGTCTGGTGTGCCACTGGTGGATGCCTTACGCATCGGGGCAGCGGTAAGTAATAACTGGGTGATCCGGGATTCGGTTAATTTGGCTGCTGAAAAAGTCACTGAAGGCGGGAACCTGGCTACCCAGCTGGAACGTAGTGGTTATTTCCCCCCGATGATGGTACAAATGATCAAAAGTGGTGAAGCCTCGGGGGAGCTGGATCGTATGCTGGAACGGGCATCGACCATGCAGGATCGGGAAGTGACCACACTGATTTCGACATTACTTGCGCTTCTGGAGCCGCTGATGCTGGTACTCATGGCCAGTATTGTGCTGGTAATTGTGATCGCGGTGATGCTGCCAATCGTCAATATGAATAATATGATTTAAATAACATGTGTAACGTCTACAAAGAATTGAAAGTGCCTGAAACTTTCTAAAGATGAATGAGAGATATTGAATGAAAAGGAATCCAAATCAAGCCATAGACCCTTCAACTACAGCTGTTGAACCTACCGTACGTGTGAGCCAGTTACGTGCCCATCGTGCCTCAGGTTTTACCCTGATTGAAGTAATGGTGGTTATTGTTATTCTCGGTGTGCTTGCGGCCCTAATTGTTCCAAATGTAATGGGACGCGGTGAAAAGGCTAAAGTGGATACCACAGTCATCAAATTGCAGAGTATTGCGGGTTCACTGGATCAATATAAGCTGGACAATGGCAAATATCCAAGCATGCAGGAAGGTGGTCTGGATGCACTGGTAAATCAGCCAGCAACAGCGAAGAACTGGCTCCCAGGTGGCTATGTGAAAGGAGGTTACCCAAAAGACAGCTGGGATAATGACCTGCAATACGTGATTCCAGGAACCAATGGTCGTGCTTTTGATTTGTACTCTTTTGGTGCCGATGGACAGGCAGGTGGGGAAGGAACTGATGCTGATATTTATTACCAACCTTAACTGATAATTATTAGGGTGTGTTGACACTTTTAGCTTAAAAAAATAGCGAAGTAGTAAAATCAAATCGCCAAACCCAATTTTACTATTCGCTATGCCTCGTACCATGCTGACAGATCAACAGTGGCAAAAGTTGAAAGT
>NZ_VPAW01000010.1:0-110901 GCF_013419055.1 Acinetobacter sp. YH12108
GCAATTTAGAGGAATAGCTACTCGATATGACAAGCTCAAAAGAAATTATCAAAGTTCTGTTGCCTTAGCCTGTATATTTTTATGGCTACCGTTATAGGGTTAATTATGAACAGTAAGTGTCAACAGATCCTAAATATATTGTGTATAAATTTCGCTGTTGTTAATTTTTTGCTGTAGTTGAGGCAAAATAAGCGAAATTTAAATTGTGGAGTTTTTGTGGCTGAGCAAGAGAATACTTTAAGCCAGGTAACTGAAGGGACGACTGAGCTCCTGCATCAGGCGACTGAAAAAACTGCCCAAACCGTGATCGAACATACCTCCAAGTACAATGATGCCTATAGCACCATTGACAAGATCATGGAGGGTTTCTGGGAGCGTGTGCCTTATTTCTGCATCGCACTGACAGTCATTGTCATTTTCTGGTTACTGTCAAAACTGTTTAAGTTTTTTGTCCGTAAGACTTTAGAAAACCGTACTTATACCCGACAGAATCTGGTACTGGTGCTGAACCGTGTCGGTAGTACGGTGATTGTTTTCTTTGGCGTATTAATCGGGCTGGTGATTGCAATTCCAGGTTTCACCCCAGGTCAGCTGATGAGTGCGCTTGGGATTGGTTCGGTGGCGATCGGTTTCGCATTTAAGGATATTTTCCAGAATCTGCTCTCAGGTGTACTGATTTTGCTGGGTGAACCTTTCAAGATTGGCGATGACATTATCGTGAATGGTCTGGAGGGTACCGTGGAAGATATCCAGATTCGTGCAACTTTTTTACGCTCGCCAGATGGTCGTCGTATCGTAATTCCAAATGCTACGGTCTATACCAGTGCAGTCACGGTGAATACTGCTTATACCCGTCGCCGCTGTGAATTTTCGGTCGGGATCGGTTATGAAGATGATATCCAGAAAGCCAAGGATATTATTACTGCAATTCTGGATAAAGATCCGACCATCCTGAGTCAACCTGCATTTAGCGTCAATGTGATTGCACTGGCAGACTTCTCGATTACTCTCAAAGCCTTATGGTGGGTCAATACCACTGAAACAGGCATAGGCACCTCAATCAGTGCAGTTCAGGAACGGGTGATACAAGCCTTTGCTGAACATAATATTTCGATTCCATATCCGGTGCAGGAAGTGAAAGTCTATCGTGGCGATGGCCATGAAGATGCCTCAGCTCGCGCTAAACAGTCGACCTAAAACATATGAAATCGCCGTTTCAGTACGGAGAATACGGTTGCCAAGGCTCACTGCTTGGCAGCCGTTTTTTATGAGCAAATCAACTTCATACGGAATAAAGCCACCTTCGGGGCCAATGACAATCGTGCAAGGATGCTGAAGTGCATATGGCATCGGCTGTTCCGCATAAGGATGTGCAACAAAGGCTGGACAGTCTGCTGTAATGAGTCCCGGCAAAATATCTTCAACAAAAGGTTTAAAGCGTTTATACAGCTCAATTTTCGGAGCAAGCGTATCTCCTGCCTGTTCTAGCCCAAGATCGATATAATGATTCAGCTGCTGCAAAAATGGGGTCTGCCAATAGCTTTTATCCACCCGATAGCTATGCAATAAAATGATTTTCTCTACGCCCATGGTGACAGCATCCATGATCAGACGGCGCAAAACTTTAGGGCGTGGCAAGGCCACAATCAAGGTAACAGGCAGCTTTGCAGGGACTGATTCTTCTTGAATCGGTTTCAATAAAACTGCTTTTTCAGAAATTTCGACAACTTCAGTTAAATACCGTTTCCCTTCCCGAATCCCAACTTTTAATGTGTCACCAACCTGAATCTCAAGATGCTGTTGCAAATGCTCCAGTTGTCGCTTTGAGCTAATCGGCCATAGTTCAGATTCGGTTTGGCGGGGATCAAGCAGGACGATATTCATAAAAAATTAACTCAACAAATCCATCACTGGATACGCGGAAACTTCATCCACAATTGTCCGAGGCAGGACTCTTTTTGCCTGATATAGGTTCTGCGATATCTCTGCAAAAAGATGGTATATGACGAGTTTTGTGGATGACAAATGGTTTTGTTACTTTTGCCGAAACAAAAGTAAAAGAAAGAAGAGTTCCTAGCATTAAATCTATAAAGATAAAGCCTAGTTTTAACCTTATACAGTCAATCCATGAAAATCGGCTTCTTCACAAATCAGAATATAATCAAAGATATTGATCAATCGCCTGAATATGCCTTTCAAGTGAACCCTGATTTTGCTGCATAATCTTTTGTGCAGCAGTATTCAAGCTTTCAGCTTTAGCTGAATTATTCAGAATTTCTAGCAAAGTCTCAGCAGCCTGCTTAGCATCCTGCACCACTTCTACGGCATGCGCCTGGACAAACTCATCGACAATCGTCTGAAAGTTAAAATAGTTTTTACCCAGAATCGTTGGAACATTCAGCGCAACCGGCTCCAGAATATTATGTCCACCACCCGGTTCATTCAGGGAACCACCAACATAACAGGCTTGGCTCAAGGCATACCACAGCCACATCTCGCCCATGGAATCTGCCAGATAAACCTGAGTATCTTCTTCGATACGTTGCCCCAGACTACGACGTTGGGTTCTTAAACCTAAGGACTGTGCAGCTTGGAACACCTCATCAAAACGTTCCGGATGGCGTGGCACCACGATACAAACCAATGCTGGAGTTGCATCTAACGCAGCTTTAAGCTCAGCCATCAATTGCTGCTCTTCTGGGGCATGTGTACTGGCGAGAGTAATGATCTTCCGGCCTTGCAGAGACCATTCCTGTTTCAATTGAGCCGCATGATTAATAAATTGCTGCGGTGCCGTGATATCAAACTTGATATTGCCCAAGACCTGAGTTTTTTCTGAAGCTATACCTAGATCAATATAACGCTGCTGGGTTGCTGTATCCTGAGCCAAAAGGCCGGTTAAATTCTTAAGCATGCCACGGGTTAGGCCTTTGACTTTGCCATAGCCTTTGGCAGATTTTTCAGAAAGACGGGCATTCAATAATAGGCAACGCACATTAAAATTCGGTGCCTGGTCAATCAGATTTGGCCAGAGCTCAGTCTCCATCAATAACAGCAATTTAGGCTGATATTTTTGATAAAAATCACGAATCAGGGTTTTCTGGTCAGCTGGCAAATATACAGCCTGGAATAAGTCTAAATAAGGTTCTTTCAAGAAAAGTGATTTAGCACGTGCCTGCCCGGTCTTGGTGGTATTGGTCACTAGAACCGGATGCCCAAGTTTTAAGTAATGTTCAATTAAAGGTTGAGCGGCATTGGTTTCCCCTACGGATACCACATGAAACCAGATCGCCTGTAGGTTTTTAGGGGACTGGAAAGGACCAAAACGTTCCAGCAGTTCTTGTTCTAATTGTTCCGGACTGGTTGCACGTTTACGTATACGGGATTGATAAAGCGGTTTCGCTAGCGCCAAGGCTGCGTTATACCAGAATGGAGTAGCCACATTGCGCCCCAAAACAGATTCAATCGGCAAAATATAACAGAGCCACATCAACATGTTAATCGATGTGGCTCTTATTTCGAATTATTCTATGGTGCTTAATACTCTAACTTCTGCCAAAGTTGGATAATCAATATAACCTTCAGCCACCTGACTGCCGATCATATTTTCCATTTTCAGCTCATTAAGCGGTGCATTATCAAGCAGACGTTCGTATAGATCAGGATTTGCAATGTAGGCTTTACCAAATGCGACTGCATCTGCCTTTTCAGCTGCCAGTAGCTCAATCGCATCTTCACGACTCAGTTGCATATTGGCAATATAAGGCACTCCACCAGAACGCTCTTTCATATATTCGGAAATACTGTCTTCAGCCAGATATTCACGGGTAAAGAAGAAGGCAATCTTGCGCTTGCCCAGTTGCTCCATGGCATAGCCAAATGTTTCACGTGGATCATTGTCGCCCATGTCATGGTCATCACCACGCGGCGCAAAATGTACCCCTACTCGATCCGCACCCCATACTTCAATCAGTGCATCAGTTGCCTCTAGCAGGAAACGTGTACGGTTTTCGACTGAACCGCCGTATTCATCCTCACGCTGATTGGTTTTGCTTTGCAGGAACTGGTCAATCAGATAACCATTGGCAGCATGTAATTCAACACCGTCAAAACCGGCGTCTTTGGCACGAATCGCGGCTTGCTTGTATTGCTCGGTAATCGCGTGAATTTCAGAAACTTCCAAGGGGCGTGGCGTAACGTATGGACGCTTTGGACGTAATAAGCTGACATGACCCGCCTGTTGTACTGCACTTGCAGACACTGGTGTTTCACCATTTAACAGCTCTGGATCAGAAACACGTCCCACATGCCATAGTTGGGCAACGATTAAACCACCCTTCTCATGTACAGCATTGGTTACCAGTTTCCAGCCTTCGACCTGTGCATCTGTAAATAGCCCAGGTGTATTGCGGTAACCATTAGCTTCTTCTGAAATCACAGTCGCTTCGGAAATGATTAACCCTGCGCTGGCACGTTGTGCATAATATTCGGCCATCATGGCGGTCGGAACACGGTCTGCTGTGGCACGGCTACGGGTCAGGGGTGCCATCACCACGCGGTTTTTAAGTTTAAGTTCACCGAATTGAACTGGGGTTGAAAAATCTGTCATCAAGCCATCCTCTCACAGCTTGCCAACTGATTTCAGTCTAAAGCGCATGCTGTAAATGTTGTAAAAATTCCTGAATCAGTGCCTCATTACGAGAAAAATAAGACCATTGCCCATATTTGGTCACCTGAATCAGTCCTGCCTGTTGCAACACCGACAAATGATTCGACATGGTCGATTGAGAAATGTCCGCGATTTTTTCGATCTGCCCCGCACATACGCCACGACTAAAATCATGTCCGCATTCTTCGGCGGAAATGAAACGCTCAGGTTCTTTCAAACACTGTAGAATCTGGCGTCTAATCGGGTTGGCCAAGGCTTTATAAATCGCTTCTGTGTCCATCTCATTTCACTCATATTGATGATCAGCACCTTAGCAAAAATCATTATATCGAATTTATTCGATATTAATATCGAAAATTATCGATATTTATGTTCATTTTGTAAATTGCTGTAATTTTGTACAACCTCAGATCATTCTAGCATTGTCTGATCAAGCTGTTTTTATGCATGCGCATCGGCAAATTTTAAAGTTAAAAAAACAGAGGCTGGTCCTCTGTTTTTTTAACTTTAAAGACATTATTTTAAACAGCTTTAAGAGATTCATCATTAATTTATTGTGTATGGATCCACATCATTCGACTAATTCGAGATGGTTTTTTGAAAATTTCAACATGATTTGGTTTAATTTCTATATAGTTATTTTTTATCCGTAGACCAGATAAATACTTACCCGCATTTTCACTATTGCCCTCAGCCGTAGCCAAAGAAAAATGAAAATGACTTTGCTTAGAATTTAATAGACGTTTAAATCTTTGTTCACTATCGATAGAACGTATATAAAATTTTCCTTCTTGATCTTCTACATCCCAATAATCATTCAACAAAATCTCACCGTATTGTTCAGCTTCTGCATGATTTAACACAATATCTGCATACCAAATGCAGCTGGTTATTTTAACAAACTCTGCACAATTTTTAATCTCTAAATTCAGTCTATTAAACAATCTAGCCTTATATAGAGTTAGTAATGACGTCTTGTAGAACAGCATGGCTTGACTGCTTTTATTTTTATTAAAAAATATAACACCTTCTGGACTATCTGTAACAGCATTAAAAGTATATAACGCATTTGGTTTGCTATAAGGCGTCAAACAAGATGCTAGAAAAAAACAGGGCAATAAAATTAAAATTTTTGAATATCTATATTTAATTTTGCCGGACATGCTCATTTCCTTTTATTTATAATTTTCAAGAGGCTTTGATTTTTATCTTTTATAAATACCATCAATAAGATTTTAATTGAGAAGATTTTATTATTTTTATGTTTTTAAAGAGAATAAATAGTATTGATTTCCTTACATATTCCTATATAAGGAAATCAAATTATGAACCTTAAAGACCCATTTTCAAGCTGGCTTCAATAAATTTATCCAGGTCACCATCCAGCACTGCACCGGTGTTCGAGCTTTCCACACTGGTACGCAAGTCTTTGATACGTGAGTCATCCAGTACATAAGAACGGATCTGGCTACCCCAACCAATGTCAGACTTCGAGTCTTCTAATGCTTGAGCCGCTTCATTACGTTTGCTCATTTCCAGTTCATAGAGTTTTGCACGTAACTGTTTCCAGGCATGGTCACGGTTGGCATGTTGTGAACGCTGGTTTTGACAGGCCACCACAATACCGGTTGGAATATGAGTCAAACGTACCGCAGAGTCAGTTTTGTTAATGTGCTGACCACCGGCACCCGAGGCACGGTAAGTATCGGTACGGACATCTGAAGGATTGATTTCAATTTCAATATTGTCATCCACTTCAGGCGATACAAATACTGCAGAGAATGAGGTATGACGGCGGTTACCCGAGTCGAATGGTGATTTACGTACTAGACGGTGTACACCTGATTCGGTACGTAACCAGCCATAGGCATACTCACCATCTACACGGATCGTAGCAGACTTTATCCCGGCTACATCACCGTCAGACTCTTCCATCACTTCTGCTTTAAAACCATGACGTTCAATCCAGCGCATGTACATACGCAGCAGCATCGATGCCCAGTCTTGTGCTTCTGTACCACCTGAACCTGCCTGAATTTCCACATAGCATGGGTTTGGATCCATCGGATTACTGAACATACGACGGAATTCAAGCTTCGCCAGTTCTTCTTCAGCTGCATTCAGCTCAGCCTGCACATCTTCCAGCATCGCTTCTTCATCTGCTTCAACCGCAAGATCAAGCATCGCTTGGGCATCTTCAAGCTGGGTCGTTAAGCCGTCCAGTACATTAAGTACATTTTCAAGCTCGCCTTTTTCTTTGGCCATGGCCTGAGCACGACTCTGGTCATTCCAGATCGCCGGGTCTTCTAATTCACGCAGGACTTCTTCTAAACGCTCTTTTTTCAGATCGTAGTCAAAGATACCCCCGTAGTGTTTGACCACGTTCGTTTAAGTCTTTTAATTGGTTTAGATACGGATTAATTTCCACGTGAATTACTCTCAATCAAAATTAGGTATAAATTCTTAGGTCAATATTATATCACAGTCTATTTCACCAATTTATAGCGATAAATCCATCTTTAAAGCTAAGCAAGAAAATGTCACTAGCACATTTTTTAATTACAAAATTTGTCAGCCCGATAAAATAGCTAAATATTATTTTTAATACTTTCTCATTCTATTCTTAAATATATTTCGCTATATTTTTATACTCAGTTTTTGATTCATTTTAAAACCCTAAAACCCCTACAAAATAAGATAAAAAATAGCATTTTCAATACATTCCACAATATCTACACACTTTTAATAAAACAAAACATTTTATTTTTAGTTTTTAAATTCAATTAGTTATTAAATGAAAATTACATAATATTACCTTACTCACAATGTAGTAACTTTCCTTTGATTGACGATTATTGGAATTGGTCTAGACTTAAAGTTGTAACAAAAAGTGTATTAATTTTAGCCATATTTTTCAGAGGGGAGTATCCGCATGAAAAAACTAGCAATCGCTTCAGCATTACTTTCAGCCGTAGCTCTTACAGGTACAGCAGCTCATGCTTATCAAGTAGAAGTGGGTGCATCTGCAGGCCTAACAGACCCGGATAATGGTAGCTCAAGCGGCTCTTTTGGTGTTGATGGCACATACTACTTTAATCCAGTTGAAACACGTAATGCACCATTAGCCGAAGCAGCTTTCCTTGATCGTGCAAGTAATGTGAAAGCTCAATATCAATATGATGATTACGACTCTTCAGAACGTCACCGTTATGGTGTAGGTGCTGAATACTTCGTACCAAACTCAGATTTTTATTTGAGTGGTAGCGTAGGTCGTGATGATTCTAAATACGACTATGCACCTGATTTTGACGAAACCGTTTATAGTGCCGAAGTCGGTTATTTACCTGCACCAGGTCTGTTAATTGCAGCAGGTGTAAAAGGTTATGACAATGACTATGATGACGGTGTAGATCCAACTTTACGTGCTAAATATGTGACCACTTTAAGCAATGGTAAAGACATTAACCTTGAAGCTGGCGCTGCCTTTGGCGACCTGGATGAGTACAACTTAAAAGCTGACTACTTCATCGACAAAACTTTAAGTGTTGGTGCTGATTATCAAAGCAAAGACAATGGCCCATATGACTCAAATGAATTTGGTGTAAGTGCACGTAAATTCTTTAATGAACAAGTGAGCTTGGAAGGTCGTGTAGGTTTTGGTGAAATTGGTAACCAAGACTACAACAAATTTGGTCTAGCTGCGAAATACCGCTTCTAATCCAAACTAAGAAATTTCATTATAAAAAACCCATCTTCGGATGGGTTTTTTATTGCACTTTAAACAAGCATTTAGGTAGTTTTTGCACATTGACGGGGCGATTATTATCTGTACAATTTGTTACAACTGTTAATAAAACAGCCATATTTTATAACAAAGAGAGAACTCTAAATGCTTAAGAAACTTACTCTTGCTACAGTACTTATTGCTAGCCTAGGAACTGCTCACGCTTATCAAGCTGAAGTGGGCGGTACGATTGCTCTGGTTGATCCAGACAATGGGGATACTTCTACTGGTTTCGCAATTGATGGAACTTACTACTTCAATCCAGTCCAAGTTAAAAACTCGCCTCTTAATGAAGCAGCATTTTTAAATCGTGCAAGCAATATCAATGCAGCGGTTTCTTATATTGATTACGATTTATTTGATGTGACTACATTTAATGTAGGTGTTGAATATTTTGTTCCAAATTCAGATTTTTATGTAAGTGGTAATATTGGTCAATCATCTACTGATACACCAATTGGTGATGATGACACAACTATATACTCAGCAGAATTAGGTTATTTACCGGTTCCTGGTCTATTAGTGGCTGTTGGCTTAGCTGGTTATGACAATGACGCAGGCGATGATGTTGATCCAACCTTACGTGCCAAATATGTCACTCAAGTCGGTCAATACGACATGAACTTTGAAGGTGGCGCAAGCTTCGGTGATCTTGATGCTTATAGCCTCGGTGCAGATTTATATTTAGACAAAACTTTCAGTGTTGGTCTGGGCTATTCTGATTCCGATATTGATAATAGTGATGTTTTCACTATTCGCGCGAAGAAATTCTTCAATCAACAAGTTAGCCTAGAAGGTTCAATTGATTTTGCTGACGAAGGCAATATCTTTGGCGTACGTGGTGCATACCGCTTCTAATCTCCAAGATTAAAAGTCCCAAAAAAAAAAACCGCTCAATTGAGCGGTTTTTTATTTGAATAATTTATTGTTCCAGATGAGCAATTCGCATTTGCAGGCTAACATTGCCATTAAAGACATTTTTATCCAGTTCATAGACCAGACGTACATGCTGCTTCATCGGATCAAACTTGTATTTATCGATGGCACTAAAGGCAATCGCATCCACAACCTGTCCATTCTCTAAGGCAACACGTAATTTCAGATGTACATCCTTGAGCCAGCTGTAATCCAGAATCTTAAAGATGCCTTCAAAAATCGGTTGAGGAAACTTTTGTCCCCATGGACTTAAGTTTTGCAGTAAATCGACCGTTTCAATTTGGAAAGCTGATGCCGGTAGTTCCCCATCAGTCCACAGCGTAGCGGTAAATAGGCTTTCATCCATCTCTGCAATCAGCTGTTCAAAGACCTGTTTAAATTCAGCAAAATGCTGTTTTTTAATGGTTAGTCCCGCTGCGGCCGCGTGCCCACCAAAATGGCTGACCAGATGCGGATACTGCTCTGCTATCCGTTCAATACTATCCCGGATATGAATCCCTTCAATGGAACGTGCTGAACCTTTGATATGAATCCCATCTTCATCTGCTGCGAACACAATACTTGGACGATGAAACTGTTCTTTTAAACGCCCCGCCACAATCCCGATCACACCCTGATGCCAGTGCTGTTCAAACATGATCAGCGCGGCTGGCAAAGTATTCTCATCCAGCTGGATTTTTTCCAGTTCAGTCAAAGCTTCTTGCTTGATTTTGCCTTCTACCTGACGACGTTCGACATTGAGTTTATTCAGCTGTTCTGCGAGTGGATAAGCGGTTGCCAGATCCGGAGCAAGCAAACACTCGATCCCGATATCCATGGTTTCCATACGACCCGCTGCATTAATGCGTGGGCCAAGCACAAAACCCAGATCCTGCGCTTTGAGCGTAGCTGCATCACGACCAGCAATCTCTAGCAAGGCACTGATGCCAGGTCGGCAAAGATGATGTTGAATCCGTTTTAAGCCGGCATCCACCAGAATACGGTTGTTATAGTCCAGACTTGCGACATCTGCATAAGTACCTAAAGCGACCAGATCCAGATAATTGGTAATAACCGTTGAAGATTTACCCAACTTTTTACGATGAGTCGATAGATTTGCCAGAACATAAAAAGCTACCCCTACACCTGCCAAAGCCTTACTTGGAAAATCACAACCCAGCTGATTGGGATTGACCACAGCCTCTGCTGCAGGTGTAGGCTTGGTAGTTAAGTGGTGATCGGTAATAATCACCTGCATACCATGATCTTGCGCCTGTTTCACGCCTTCATGACTGGAAATCCCGTTATCCACTGTGATTAAAAGATCCGGCGTAAAATTAGCAAAAGCCAGATCCGCAATCGCAGGTGTCAGGCCATAACCATACTTAAACCGGTCAGGAACCAGATACTCAACATGGGCACCCATATCACGTAAAGCCAGGACCATCAGTGTGGTACTGGTCGCCCCATCAGCATCATAGTCACCGACAATTACGATTTTCTGGCCGGCATCTATAGCCTGATCAATCAGCTGGACCGCTTCCGTTAAACCTTTCATGGTCGGAGCCAGCAGATGCTTGAGTTTCAGCTCCAGCTCCTGTTCAGATTCCACGCCACGGCGTGCCAGAATGTTAGCTACAAATGAAGGCACGCCCTGAAAAGATTCAGGGCGTGTCAGTAAAGGTCTTTGCTTGATTTCAAGTTTAGGCATTGTTATGGCATCAATCGTTGTAGTTTCCACGCCCCATCGATTTTTTCATAACTCAGGCGGTCATGTAAACGGTTGGGGCGCCCCTGCCAGAATTCATAATAGTCCGGCTGCAAACGATAGCCGCCCCAGAATACCGGTTTATCCAGCTCTTCCTGATTGGCAACCTGCTGATGCAGATTCCAGAAACGTTGCTGTAGTTCTTCACGACTCGCAACCACACCACTTTGCGGAGTACTGATATGAGCAGCGATCTGACTTTCACGTGGACGTTTATGATAATAATCAGTCGATTCTTCTTCCGAAATTTTAACTACCTTACCGCTAATCCGGATCTGACGTTCCTGTTCCTGCCAGTAAAACAGCAATTCTGCATACGGGTTTTCGGCCAGATCCAGACCTTTCTGACTATCATAATTGGTATAGAAATCATAACCCGCTTCAGTCGCACCACGCAGCAACACTGTGCGCACATGCGGACGACCCTGTGCATTTGCAGTTGCCAATGACATGGCATAAGGTTCATGCAGCTGTGCAGCAAGTGCATGGTTAAACCACTGCAAAAACTGCATATGCGGATTGGGATTGACCTGATCTTCATGTAGCTCGCCTTTTTGGTAGTTCAGACGCAGTTCACTTAGATCCTTAATCAGATCGCTCATTCACTCTTCCCCCATTTAAGCGGCGTTGGCACGTACCGCATCAGCCAATGAATTTGCCAGGGTGGTCACCTCTGCAAGATCCTCGCCTTCCACCATGACACGGATCACCGGTTCAGTCCCTGACTTACGGATCAGTAAACGGCCACGGCCTTTGAGCTGCTCTTCAGCTTTGCTAAACTCTGCAGTCAAAGCAGGCACTGAGTACGGGTCAAACATGGTATTCAGACGTACATTCACCAAGACATTCGGCAATAATTTAAAGTCAGCCACTAACTCATGTAGCGCTTTCTTCTGCTCGACCATCACGGTTAAGACTTGTAGTGCAGCAATAATCGCATCGCCTGTGGTGCTCTTGTCTAAAGTCAGGATATGACCTGATGGCTCGCCACCAATCGACCAGCCTTTTTCTTCCAGACCTTGCAGTACATAACGATCACCGACTTTGGCACGCAACAGTTCTACTCCGGCTTTTTCCAGTGCCAGTTCCAGCGCCATATTGCTCATCAAGGTACCAACAATCCCAGCTGGCTTATTTTTTGCCTGAGTCGCAAGAATATACAGAATATGATCACCGGTAATTTGCTCACCGTTTTTATCGACCATAATCACGCGGTCAGCATCACCATCGAAGGCTATGCCTAAATCAGCACCATGCTCAACCACTGCTTTTTGCAGATTTTCCGGATGAGTTGAACCACAGTTCTCATTGATATTCAGACCGGTCGGTTCATCATAGATGGAAATAACCTTAGCACCCAGTTCACGGAAAACCGCAGGGCCAACGCTATAAGCTGCACCATTGGCACAGTCAACGACAATGGTTAAATCATTCAGGTCTAAATGGTATGGGAAAGTCGACTTACAGAATTCGATATAACGACCATTAGCATCTTTCACACGGAAACTTTTACCCAAGTTCGCGTTATCTTCAATTACTAGTTCTTTTTCCAGTTCCTGGTTGATCTGATCCTGCAAAGCATCAGGCAGTTTTTTACCTTCACTCGAGAAAAACTTAATGCCGTTATCGAAATACGGATTGTGTGATGCAGAAATGACAATACCGAGGCTGGCATGCAAAGCACGGGTCAAATGGGCAATGGCCGGGGTTGGCAAAGGTCCAAGCAGATGCACATAAACACCTGCCGCATTGAGTCCTGCCTGTAGCGCAGATTCCAGAATATAACCAGATAAACGGGTATCTTTACCCAGTACCACCAATGGTTTGCTTTTTTTGCTATTTCGTTTTAATACTTTTCCTGCCGCAAAACCTAATTTCAGGGCAAATTCAGGTGTAATCGGTAACTCACCAAATTTTCCACGAATACCATCGGTACCAAAATAACTCATGCTTTGTCTCACTTCTTAGCGGGTGATTTACATCATCCTTTTTCATTGTGCAACACTGTACACCAAAACAAAAAAGCCGTCATGAGGATGACGGCTTTTTTAGAGTAAACAATCAGCGAAAGTTAACCCATACGGTAGTTTGGCGCTTCTTTGGTGATGGTTACATCATGCACGTGAGACTCAGACATACCGGCAGATGTGATTTTCACAAACTTGGCATTTTGACGAAGATCATCAATCGTTGCAGAACCAGTATAGCCCATAGAAGAACGCAGACCGCCCATCATCTGATGCACGATATTGCCCATTGGGCCTTTGTACGGTACGCGACCTTCAATACCTTCAGGAACCAGTTTTTCAGCACCGGCTTTAGAATCCTGAAAGTAACGGTCAGCAGAACCAGTTGCACCGGCCATCGCACCCAAAGAACCCATACCACGGTAAGCCTTGTAGTAACGGCCCTGGAAGAATTCAACTTCGCCCGGTGCTTCTTCAGTACCGGCCATCAGTGAACCCACCATGATGGTACTTGCACCAGCGCCAATCGCTTTTGCCATATCTCCAGAGAAACGGATACCACCATCAGCAATCAATGGAATCTGTTCTTTCAATGCACGTGCAACAGAATCAATTGCAGAGATTTGTGGCATACCAATACCAGCCACAATACGAGTTGTACAGATTGAGCCAGGACCGATCCCTACTTTTACTGCGTCCGCACCCGCATCAAGCAATGCAAGCGCAGCATCACCAGTGGCGATGTTACCGCCAATCACTTGAACTTGCGGGTAGTTCTGTTTGACCCAGCGTACACGCTCGATCACACCCGCAGAGTGACCATGTGCAGTGTCCACAACGATCACATCTACACCAGCATCAACCAGTGCTTCTACACGGCTTGGTGTTTCAGCACCCGTACCGACTGCTGCACCTACACGTAGACGACCTAAATCATCTTTACAGCTATTTGGATAAAGTTCCGCTTTACGGAAATCAGTTACCGTGATCAAGCCTTTTAATTCGTTGTTTTCGCCGACAACGATCACTTTTTCAATACGGTTTTTTTGCAATAAGGCCTGAATGTTTTCTTTCGATTCGCCTTCACGCACAGTCACCAGACGGTCTTGGCCAGTCATGATATTGCTAACCGGCTGTTCCAGATTGGTTTCAAAACGTGTATCACGACCTGTCACGATACCAACCACTTTACCGTCTTTAACCACGGGTACGCCACTGATGTTATTCGCTTGAGTTACAGCGATCAGTTCACGTACTGTAGTTTCTGGGGTAACTGTGATCGGATCTTTCACCATACCGGCTTCAAATTTTTTCACACGGCGTACTTCTGCGGCCTGGGCAGCAATATCCATGTTCTTGTGCAGAATACCGATACCGCCATTTTGTGCCATCGCAATTGCCATACGTGACTCAGTCACAGTATCCATAGCTGCTGAAACAAGTGGGATATTCAGGTTAATGCCGCGAGTCAGGCGTGTCTTTAGAGAGACATCTTTTGGGAGAACAGTAGAGTAGGCAGGGAGTAATAGGACATCATCGAAGGTTAACGCGTCTTGAACGATGGTCAACATAACAGTCTCACTGGTAATTTCCGTGCGCTATTATAAACAAATTTAGCTCTAAATTTCATTGCAATTGCAAAATTTATTTTGTCTAAATCTGGACTTAGATTTAATCCGAATATCTAAACCTGTAAATTTGACTATTCAATCAACAATTTAAATATGCCAGAGTAGTCATCATATTTATTTGCTTTACAAAATCCCTTACTAATTTTTTCTCCCATAAAAAAAGCAGAGTCCATACCCTGCTTTTTAAATCTTGAGTTTGAATTTAGCTCACCCGTTCGAAATTATCATCATTTTCGGCTTCATCCGGCTCAATCTGGATGAATGGAATCATATTGTGTGCCATCCGTGCTTTATTGCACTGGGCATCAGCGATCTGCACTTCTTTACAGGATGAGCTACGTAGCTCGTACATGCCGCAACTCACCTGCTCGCCAATCTTGCCTTCTAGCGCAACACAGCGCGGATTTTTCTGATTGGTTCCCGCCATGCATGAATAGACCGAGGTGACAGGCTCAGTATAGTGCTCAGGCATGGGAATCCCCTCTGCCCAATAAAATGAAACCCTGAAATAGGCGCAACATGCGCCACAACTTAAACATGCATCTTGTGTAGGAACTTGAGACAACATTTCTTATAAATTCTCGTCATCAAAAACAGTTTTTTTGCCGGCGGAAAATATAAAAAATGTTGTTTTTCTACTCAAGAAAAAATTTAAAATTTTCTTGAACTATTCAGGACAAGTAAAAACAGTTTCATCCATTAAATCAGTGCCACATTCCAGTGTTTCAATCCAGTCCAGAAACTGGTTAATCTGTTCTTTACCCACAAATGGTGTTCCATGTTGTGGCACAATCATGTCTACATCCATGGTACGTACCATCTGTACCCATAAACGAATCACCTTGTTATTGCACATGTAGCGCTGGTGAAATCCCTTCATTTTTGGAATGTGCGCTGCAAAATTTTCCAGTGGCTTTGAAGCATCCTCGACCATTGACGCCCCCATATCACCAGAAAACAGGATCTTGGCAATCGGGTCATAAAACTGGAAATTACCGACTGAATGTAAAAAGTGCGCTGGAATAGCAATAATGCTGGATTGACCGAGTGGAATGATCTGACCATGATCCGGCAATTCAACCAGACGATCCAGCCAGTTACCTTTCATACGGTCACTCATAAAGGCTGAATTCAGATGCGGCAAGAAACGCGCCCAGAGCTTGGAAGCTACGACTTTGGCTTCGGTATAGACCAGCCAGCGCGGCATGGACGTAATAATGTCCGGATCCTGATGCGATGCCATCACATAATCCAGATTGCTTAACCGGGTATAGCGGTTCAGTTCCATGGTCAACGGTACATAAGTTAAATCACCGCCCGGATCAAGTACTGCAGCACGCTCATTGTCTAAAATCAGAAATTGGTTTGCCTGGACACCTTCACCTTTAACGAGACTGGTAAAACTAATACATTTATGTGTCCCATTATCAAACAAGACTTGCGATGTGGTGCGCTCGAAGGCCATCAGTAATCCCCAATTTTTTTCGTTTAGGATGGTTTTTCTATAGGCATATAACATATAGGGAATTAAATGAACTTACAATCAATAAAACTGGATATATCACTTTATTTATCAGTAAATTGAGCACAATTTCACAATAAAAAATCCCGAGTTTTTAGCTCAGGATTTATACGAAATTGATTTTTATTTTTAAAATAAATAATGTTGTGCCAAGGTGCCGACACCGATGATCAAGAAAATACTGGCGCCAATTTTATGAATCAGGCCGATTGGAAGTTTATTCGCCAGTTTATCACCGATAAATACCGCAGGTGCGTTGGCAATCATCATTCCGACGGTAGTACCCATCATCACCCAAAGCACACTGTCAAAACGTGCTGCCAGTGCCACTGTCGCAATCTGGGTTTTATCACCAATTTCAGCCAGGAAGAACAGCACAAAAGTCGCACCAAACACGCCGTACTTTTGCCATTTATTGATACTGTCGTTTTCATCCCCTAATTCATCCGGAATCAGCATCCAGATCGCCATCCCGATAAAACCGACTGACACGATCCACAGCAAAATTTCTGGCCCAATAACGGTGGTGACCCATTGCCCCAGGGCTGCTGAAAGACCATGGTTAATCAGGGTTGCCAGTAAAATTGCAATTAAAATCGGTGTCGGTTTGCGGAAACGTGCTGCAAGAAGCAAAGCCAGTAACTGGGTCTTATCACCCATTTCGGCAAGTGCAACGATGGCCGTGGAAAGCAGGAATTCGTACATGCGGTCTTTCTCTGGCTGGCATTTTCTACCGATGATTCACCCTTCCCGCCAGCCAAAATCTGCAGAATGGTAAATCAAAGGTCTTGCCAACAAAAGAAAGCTTCGAGAAGCTCATTTGGTTCTTTGCTATGATGACCATGCCCTGTTGAGCAAATATGTTGACCATCACCCTTCTGCTTTGCGCAAAAGGCGGCTACTCCCCAATGAAGTGCGCCCATTATAGCCAACCGTGTTTATATTTACAAATTGTCATATAAAAAAACCCTGCCGGAGCAGGGTTTTTATTTTCATAGATTCATGAATCAGATCAAGAGCGTACGGATATCCTTTAACAGCTTGGTCAGCTTATTGGTAAAGCGTGCAGCATCGGCACCATTAATCACGCGATGGTCATAAGACAGTGACAGTGGCAGCATCAAACGTGGATCAAAGCCCTCCCCATTCCATACCGGTTGCATGGTCGCAGGAGAAATACCCAAGATCGCCACTTGCGGCCAGTTCACCAACGGCGTAAATGCTGTACCGCCAATTGAGCCCAAGCTGGTGATGGTAAAGTTCGCACCTTGCAGATCTTTAGGTGATAATTTCTTATCACGCGCTTTCTGGCTTAACTCACCGAGCTCAATAGCGATCTTCTTGATCGACTTCTGGTCCGGGTTACGTAATACAGGAACAGTCAGACCATCTGGCGTCGCAACCGCAATGCCCATATGGATCTCATTCCGTAGCAATACCGATTTACCGTCATCAGACAGGTGACCGGCAAACTCACGCTCTTCTTTGAGCAGATAAGCTACAGCCTTGATAATGAAAGCCATGATGGTCAGGCCAATACCTTCTTTTTTGAAGTTGCCTTTCAGCTCATTACGCCAAGCTTCCAGCTCAGTGATATCGGCTGCATCAAACTGGGTCACTTGTGGGATGTAGTTATTTAACGATAACTGCGGAATCGAAACCTGTTGCAGACGCGTCAAGGCTTTCTCTTCTACCCCACCAAAAGCACTGAAATCAGGCAGTTTTGGCAAACCAGCAGGAGCTGTAACTGCCGCAGGTGCGGCTGTTGTTTGCGGTGCAGTCAGACGATTTTTCACATACGCAAACAGGTCTTCTTTCATTAATCGTTCATGCGGACCAGAAGCCTTCACTTCTGCCAATACCACACCCAGTTCACGAGCCAGTTTACGCACAGCAGGACCAGCATAAACTTTGGCATTGGCAGCGTTCTGCTCTTTGGTGAGCTTGTCTGCACTATGCGTTTCAGGTGTCGCAGCAGGTTCAGCTTTTGGAGCTGTGGCTGGTGCAGGCGTAGCTTTGACTGCAGGTGCTTCTGATTTTTCCGCTGGAGCTGCAGCAGGTGATGCTTGTCCTTCAGCTTTAATCGTAATCAGTGCCACACCTTCAGAAACACTCTGGCCCAGCTCAACATGAATCGCCTTAATCACTCCGGCAGTCGTGCTCGGCACTTCTACTGTCGCTTTATCCGATTCGACCACGATGATGCTCTGGTCTTTCTCCACCGTATCACCGACCTGTACCAGAATTTCTGCTACAGCAGCCTTGTCTATACCCAAGTCAGGTACTTTTACTTCAATATCGCCTGCAGGGGATGCCACCTGTTGTGGTGCTGTTTCAGTTTTGGCTTCAGGTGTTGCTTGAGCTTTTGGCTTTTCTTCTGCTTGAGGCGCTGCTTGCTCAGCAGCTGGTGCTGAATCTGCAGTTTTCACTGTCAGAATCAGCACCCCCTCTTTGACTGAATCACCTTCCTGAATATGAATCGCTTCTACAGTACCTGCAACTGTACTTGGTACTTCAACTGTTGCTTTATCCGATTCAACCACGACCAGGCTTTGATCCACCTCAACTTCATCGCCAACCTGAACCAGAATTTCACCCACCAGGGCCTTTTCTACGCCAATATCCGGCAATTTCACTTCTACAGTAGATGTAGAAGCCGATTGAGAGGCCTGTTCACTTTGGCTAGAGGCTTTAGGCTGATGTGCCGCCACTTCCTGCAGGATTTCCTCATCAGGCAATTCAGTTGGAGTATTTTCCGAAGTTTTGTCAGCAGCATCAGCTTCCTGACTTTCTACCGTACTGGCATCATCTTCAGCCTGCAGTTCAATCAGGACAGTACCTTCAGATACTTCATCACCCTGATTAATCAGAATATTTTTGACCACACCTGCTGAAGTGCTTGGCACTTCAACAGAGGCTTTATCCGATTCCAGCAGCACAATACTCTCATCTACAGAAATGGTATCGCCCACCTTCACCAGGATTTCTGCCACAGTTGCCTTATCTACACCAATATCTGGAGTCGTAATTTGCATGATTAGTTCTCCTCTTTGTAGTCAGCAACAGCATGCAGTTCCGGGGTCGCCTGTGGCGCCCAAGCCACCGGACGATCAGTATCTAACTCAAAGCTAGAGATCGCATCTTTCACTAAACGTGCATCGACTTCGCCTTCATCTGCCAGCTTCTTCAAGGTTGCTACGACAATATGTGCAGCATCGACACCAAAGTAGCTACGCAGGTTGCCACGGGTATCTGAACGGCCATAACCATCGGTACCCAAGGCTACGAATGGACGGCTATCTGGAAGATAGGCACGGATCTGTTCGCTATAGGCACGCATGTGATCGGTAGCCGATACCACAATACCGTCCTTGTCACGTAACTGCTGAGACACCCATGGCTCTTTCGCTTCTTCAGCTAGTGGATGCAGGCGGTTATATTCTTCACATGCCATACCATCGCGAGCGAGTTCGTTAAAGCTGGTCACGCTCCAGACATTGGCATGAATCTGATATTCCTCACGCAGGACTTTTGCGGCCTTGATCACTTCACGCAGAATCACGCCTGAACCCATCAACTGAACCGTCGCTTTTTCGTCTTCTTCCAGCAGATACATACCACGCTTGATGCCTTCTTCTGCACCTTGCGGCATTGGCGGATGTTCGTAGTTTTCATTCATCAGGGTCAGATAATAGAACACACGCTCCTGATTCACATACATACGTTGCAGACCATCATGCACGATCACGGCAAGCTCATAGCCAAAGCACGGGTCATAAGAGACACAGTTTGGAATGGTGTTGGCCAGAATATGCGAATGACCATCCTGATGCTGCAAGCCCTCACCATTTAAGGTCGTACGGCCAGCGGTTGCACCCAGCAAGAACCCTTGCGCCTGTGCATCACCTGCTGCCCAGGCAATATCGCCGATACGCTGGAAGCCGAACATTGAGTAGTACATGTACATTGGGATCATTGGCAGGTTATTGGTTGAATAACTGGTCGCCAACGCCGCCCATGCACTCATTGCACCGGCTTCGTTAATCCCTTCCTGTAGCATATGACCGTCTTTGGCTTCACGGTAATGCATCAACTGTTCCTGATCTTCAGGGGTATATTGTTGACCATGCGCTGCATAGATCCCCAATTGACGGAACATCCCTTCCAGACCAAAGGTACGCGCTTCATCTGGCACGATCGGTACCACACGGTCCTTGATTGCTTTCTCTTTTAATAAGGCAGAGATGAGACGAACCATGACCATGGTGGTGGACTGTTCTTTACCGTTTGAACCTTTGAGCACAGCATCAAAAACAGAGAGCTCAGGAATTGGTAAAGATTCGCTTTCTTTGCGACGTGCTGGCAGATAACCACCCAGTGCTTCACGGCGTGCCTTCATATATTTAATTTCAGGCGAATTTTCACTTGGGCGGTAGAATGGAATTTCTTCCAGTTGTTCATCAGTAAATGGCAAGTTGAAACGGTTACGTACATATTTCAATGATTCCAGCTGCATTTTCTTGATTTGGTGCGTCTTGTTCACCGCTTCAATTTCATCAGACAGACCATAACCTTTTACGGTTTTCGCCAGAATGACCGTTGGTTGACCTTTGGCCTTGGTCGCTTCTGCATAGGCAGCAAAGACTTTGTACGGGTCATGACCACCACGGTTCAGATTATCGATATCTTCATCGCTCAGGTCTTTGACCAAAGCTTCTGCTTCTGGATATTTACCAAAGAAATGTGCGCGTGCGTAGGCACCACCTTTCACCTGATAGCGCTGGTAATCACCATCCACTGCTTCTTCCATAATCGCTTTGAGTGCACCAGATTTGTCTTTATCCAGTAGCGGATCCCAGTGACGACCCCAGACAACTTTAATCACGCGCCAGCCAGCACCACGGAATAATGACTCAAGTTCCTGAATGATCTTGCCATTACCACGTACCGGACCATCCAGACGCTGCAAGTTACAGTTCACTACCCAGATCAGGTTGTCCAGCTTCTCACGACCCGCCAGTGAGATCGCACCCAAGCTTTCCGGCTCATCCATTTCGCCATCACCCAGGTACGCCCAGACTTTACGGTCTTCTTCCTTAATCAAGCCACGGTTCATCAAATACTTTTGAATATGCGCCTGATAGATCGACATGATTGGACCGAGACCCATCGATACCGTCGGGAACTGCCAATAGTCTGGCATCAAGTAAGGATGAGGATAAGAGGGTAAGCCTTTACCGCCGACTTCACGACGGAAATTATTCAGATGCTCTTCAGTTAAGCGACCTTCTAGAAATGAGCGGGCATAAATCCCCGGTGCACAGTGACCTTGATAGTAAATCAGGTCGCCACCGAAGCTGTCGTTATTGGCACGGAAGAAATGGTTAAAACCCACATCGTATAAAGTGGCAGATGAAGCAAAGCTGGCCAAATGACCACCCAGGTCATCACCGGATTTATTTGCGCGAAGCACCATTGCCAAAGCATTCCAGCGGATCAGCGCGCGAATACGGCGCTCCATATCCTGGTCGCCCGGCATCGCAGGTTGTTCTTCTACAGAAATAGTGTTTAAGTAGGGAGTATTTAAACGCTGAATAGGAACATGTTTGGCAATTGCGCGTTGATAAAGTTTTTCAAGTAAAAAGGCGGCGCGCTCGGTTCCCATGTGCTGCAAAACGGAGTCAAAAGCGTCTTGCCATTCTTGGGTTTCTTGAGCGTCGGTATCTCCATAAAACGCCATAATCTACAGTTCCTGAAAGCCAAATTGATCACTTATATGTATCATATTTACGGCTTATGCAGGTATGGCTCTGGCTGAATGCGGTTCTGGAGTACTATTTATTATCTAAATATCCATTGACACTTTATTACACAAAGTAACAAAAAGAAGTCAATAATGGCGATTTTTTATACGACAGTTATAATTCTCGGTGATAATATAATATCTAAAAGCAATTAGACCGAACTCCTCCTCTACTCCCTGGAAGAAATGTTCAGTCTAATTGCCTTAAAAGCGGTTTGATTGATTTTTTATGAGTATCAAGTATCAGACGTATTAAAGTATTTCAGTTATTTTGAGCAAAGCTACGCTTAAGGCAACATTGCTAAATAAGTTGAAGGATTTTTACGTTGACCGTCTTTTACTACTTCATAGTGTAGATGAGGACCAGTACAACGACCTGTACAACCTACATTCGCAATATGATCACCGGCTTGCACCTGATCTCCCACACGTGCAATCAAGCGTGAAGCATGGGCATAACGAGTAAGGTATCCATTACCATGGTTAATTTCGACATACTGACCATAACCTGTACCCCAACCCGATTTGGTTACGATACCAGGACCAGTTGCATAGATCGGTGTACCGCTTGCAGCAGCCAGATCTAGACCTGAGTGATTTTCAGCACGACCACCCATGGTACGGCCGCCAAAATTTGAGCTGACACGTTTCATGTCGGGTAATGGATGAGCCACTAACCACGAATAAGGATTATTTGAAGATGCAACTTTACTGGATGAAGAATTGCCATATTTTTGAGCAATGGTCTGATTATTCAGTTCAACCGGTTTTTCACGTAGCTGAACATTTAATTTAGTTTGTGCGGGAATATCAATATCTTCAGGATGGGTATAAGAACCCTGCGATAAAGTACGTGTTAACTGCTCAAGACGGTCAGGTGTAGCATCTTGTTGATTCAGATCCACTAAATCTGCAAAAGCTACTGAAGCAGCTGAAACCGAAATAGAAAATGCCAATAGGATACGTCGCATAGGCATATGCATAAAAAACCTCTCTAAACTGCTAATCGAGTTTCTTGAAGATCTCTTCCTTGATATCCACTTTAAGAAGCGCATAAGATTAAGACATAAACATGTAGGAATTATGTATGTCGGAACCTGTCAACGTCTTTCAAAAAACAAGAAAACAGATAAAAACAGGAAACTTTTCGTTTCTCTCATCACAAGTTTCTGCATGGCAGAAGCTTACGAAACTCGTACAACCGCTATTGCCTCAACCCGAACAATGGCAAGTTGCCTGCTATCAAAATGGTGTGTTAACGATTACTGGTGAAAACCAAGCCATGATTTCTCAATTGGCCTATCTTCAAAAGCAATACATCTCACAACTCTCTCAAATAAACGAATTAAAAGATCTCACTAAAATCCAGGTTTGCTTAAGGAATCCATCCCCTGTTCAACCGGTTCCAGAAAAATCTGAAAGAGCCTTGAGTCCAGAAACACAGGAATTACTTCGCGGTGCTGCTGACTTTATAAGCGACCCTAAGCTTAGCCAAGCTTTACTACGTTTGGCAAGCAATAAAAAGTAACATTGCAATGAGATGTAATAAATTCCAATGTTATTTTTATGTGACAGGTGTCACATTAGATGCAGCTAAGTTATAACACAAAGACACAAAGACAAGGACTTATGTCACAGTTACATAACTAATTGGACATTGAGTTACGTCATCAAATGTTACAATTTCATAGCTGCTTGGGTCACTTTTCACGTTACGCAATAGTTGATTATTCAAAGCATGCCCTGATTTGTAACCATCAAATTTGGCAATGATCTGGTGGCCTAGCAGGTATAAATCACCTACTGCGTCCAGAATCTTGTGACGTACAAACTCATCCGAGAAACGCAAACCTTCTTCATTGACCACACCAGTTTCATCTACACCGATGGCATTTTCCAAGCTTGCACCCAAAGCCAGATTATTGGCTTTCAAGTAGTCAAGGTCTTTCATAAAGCCGAATGTACGCGCTTCACTGACTTCATAAACGAAGGTTTCTGTAGAAAAATCGATGCTGGCAGACTGATGTTCTTTTTTAAAGGCAGGATGATCAAAATCAATAGTGAAATTTAGCTGAAAGCCATCATGTGGGCTAAAAATTGCCCGTTTATCATCGATCAGAGCTTCAACAGGTTTAATAATTTTAATAAATTTCTTTGGTGCATCTAGTTCTTGCAAACCGCCTTGCATGAGCAGATAAATGAAAGGTCCGGCACTGCCATCCATAATGGGAACTTCTGAAGCTGACACTTCAATAATCAGGTTATCAATGCCCAGTCCCGCAATGGCGCTCATCACATGCTCAATCGTACCAACCTTAGCATTTGACTGAACCAGATTCGAACACATAAAAGCTTCCTGAATCAATAAGGCATCCGCAGGAATATCGACAGGTGGCTCCAGATCAATACGACGAAACACAATGCCCCCATCGGCGTGGTGCGGCACAAAGTTAATCATAACCTTCTGCCCACTATGAAGACCGATTCCGCTCGCTTTCACGATACGTTGCAGGGTACGTTGTTTCAACATGCTTTTTATCATCTGTTCACCAATAAAACCGCTATACGTTAGCATATTTGGCCATTGATAAAAAACAAAAGGTGGCTCTAAAGCCACCTTTTCTGTGCAATCATCGTAAACACATGCTGTTACATATTACTTACGCTGTTGATTTTTAAGGTAATCCTGGATGCTCATAGGCGTTGGACGCGGGCTAGAAACTGAAGCTGCAGGATTAGCTACTGCACCTGCTTCATTTTGCTGACGCTGAATTGCCGGTACATCATCATCTTCAACTACTGCCTGTGATGATGATGGACGTGCTGCCTGTACATTCGCGCGTTTAGTTGGCTCAACCGAATCTGCAGCATGGCGAGTCAAACCAGTCGCAATCACCGTTACACTGATTTCATCACGAGCATCAGGGTCAAATACTGTACCGTAGAAGACCTGACCTTCATCCAGATCCACGATCTGATTTACAACATCAGTAATTTCTTCAATTTCACCGAAGGTTACGTCATCACCACCAGTTACGTTAATCAGAATACCTTTGGCATTCATGATGGTAACGTTATCCAGTAATGGACTGCGAATCGCCTGCTCTGCTGCCTGACGTGCACGGTTTTCACCACGACCCAAGCCTACACCCATCATGGCATAACCACGCGTACTCATTGCAGTTTTCAGATCGGCGAAGTCAAGGTTAATGTGACCAGGACGTACCACCAGATCAAAGATACTACGTACCGCATTCAACAGCACATCATCCGCTTTTTTATACGCATCCTTCATTGAAATATCACGGAAGACTTTCAATAGACGCTGGTTTGGAATGATGATCAGAGAATCTACATGCTGTTCTAACGCTTCAATCCCCTTCTCAGCAGATTGCAGACGGCGTTTACCTTCAAAGTTGAATGGCGTAGTTACGACACCAACAGTGAGGATACCCATTTCTTTGGCAATTTCAGCAACGACTGGCGCAGCACCGGTACCTGTACCACCACCCATACCGGCGGTGACAAATACCATATCGGTACCTTCAAGCTGCTGGCGGATCAGTTCACGGCTTTCTTCTGCTGCCGCTTGACCGACCTGTGGATTTGCTCCAGCACCCAGACCACGTGTACTTTGCTCACCCAGCTGAATTTTAAATTCGGCTTCCATGCGATCCAATGCCTGTTTGTCTGTATTGGCACAGACGAACTTTACGCCCTGGATATCGGACTGCAACATATGCTGTACAGCATTACCACCCGCACCACCTACACCAAATACAGTGAAACGGGCTTGACCATTGCTATCGCTATGATCTTCTTCGAAAAATTCAAATGAGGCCATGACCTATAAAATTCCTAATTCATAATTGGCAGTCACTAAGCCCGTATACTGCCTTAATCTTGATAAAAATTGTTTTTAAGAATGCTGCTCAAGCAAGCACTTGTCAAGTACAAGCCCGATTAACTACAACTTCCCAACAATATTCACAATAAAAATCGCTTAAAAGATCGCTTTTAACGTTTCGTTAAAACCTGACCATGCCCGTTTAATGCGCTGTGTTACTGATAACTTGTCCCCGTCTTCGGTCTCAACGAGGGTTTCCTGGGTATCACTCTGGCTAAACATCAGCAAACCAGCCACTGTTGCGTACTGGGAACGACGTAAAGCCGCCTGGTGCTGTTCATCTGCATAGACCTGTACCGGCGGATTGCCCAGATGTGCAGATACACCCAAGGTACGGCGTACAAAGCTGACCATACCTTCAATCTGACTGGCATCACCAGTCAGCACCACACCATGATACAGTCCCTGCATCGCGCCATGGTTCACCAGTTCATCACGCACCAGACCCATGATTTCTTCATAACGCGCCATGATAATTTCAGTCAGTTCAATCCGGCTAATGGTTTGTGGTCCATCAATGCCCTGGAACTGAATCATATGCTCTGGTTTAACCACTTTTAGATCCACACAGCCATAGAGCAATTTCAGACGTTCTGCTTCTTCTGTCGTGGTCTGTAAAACTGCTGCAATATCACGGGTCACATGTTCACCGCCACGCTGAATGGTATGGGTTAACGCCAAACGGCCATCCAGATAAACAGCGACATTGGTCGTTCCCGCACCGATATCCACCAGACACACGCCATATTCTTTTTCATCTTTGAGCAGGCTGGCTTCAGCAGTAGCCAGACAGGACACCACCATTTTCTCCACACCAATATTGGCCCCTTTTAAAGCGCGGTCAATATTCTGCATGGTGCTGATCGGTAACATCATCAAGTGATAATGCCCTGTCATACTATGTGCTGACATACGAATCGGGTTAAGTACCCATTCCGGTGCATCATCCAGCTCGAAGCCTAAAGGCACCGCACTGACCAGATAATGATCTGAGGTGACATGACTGGCTTTGGCCAGCTCAAGTGCCCGCACCACTTCACTGGTCGTAATTGAATGTTCACTATTATCAATGGTGGTACGACCCGAGGCATAAAAGCTTTTTAGTTCAGCACTTGGGATCGAAATCCACGCAGAATGCACACGACATTCAGCCATATCTTCCGCTTCTTGTACGGCGTTTTTAATGGCGGTAATGACTTTATCGAGACTGACAATTTTTCCTTTATTCATGCCTCGGTTACGAGCGGTCGCCATCCCAATCACTTGGATATTGTCTGGCGCGTGTACCTTACCAATCAAAACTGAAACTTTGTGTGTCCCAATGTCAATCGCCACAACCGAGGGAACAGCTTCACTCATTATTAACTACTACCATTACGTGTTTGTTAGATTTATGGCTTTATAAGGCCTCTAGTTTTTAAAGCCGGTCATTATGGCTTTACTGTTACATTATTCTCAACGCCCGTGTCATTAATGGTTACAATAAATTGACCATTTACAATTTTAGGCGGAATTGAATTTTTCCATTGAATCGCCAATCCATTACGATAACGCAGGTCAATCGCTGAAATTTTTGACCATACCGGTTTTAGTTCGCTATAGGACAGATGACTCAAACGTTGCAACTTGCTCATGGTCTGGTCTTTATCGACAATCACACGCAAACCTGAATCAAACTGCATAAACCAGGTCATTCGTTCAGTTAAATATAATTCTTTTAAACGAATACCTTGTGGTAAAAATAACTGGTTGATTTCATTATAACGTCGCATCATGGTATTTGCATGAGTAGATGGTCCATGCAGCAACGGTAAAGCTGAATAATCTTTAGGGCTGACTTCAGTGAAAATAATGCCACTATCACTCAGCAGTCGTCCTGTACCCCATCGGGCAATAGCATGATGCGGCATTACCCGGACATGAATCTTGTCTGGCCAGGCACGAGATACCACCACACGGTCCACCCAGGACAATTCCAGTGCGCGGTCACGAATCGATTCCAGGTCCGAAGTGAAATAGTTTTCAGTCACAATCGGTGATACGTACTGCATGACCTGGCGCTCTTCAGCTGTTGTACGCGTTCCTGCCACTTTCAGCTCTGCTACCTGAGCATCAGTCATCACCTTATACAGGCCAAAAATCCCAAAAGCCAGCACCACCAGCGCGACACACAACAAGGCCCAACCACCCAGGTTGGTTAGTTTCTCTTTGCGTGTCGGCGGCTTGTCGTGAATTGAGGTAATCGCAGCACGTTTACGGCGCATGGTTGCTGGGAGTTGAGCCATAACTTAGTGTGCCGCACCGTTTAATGTTTGTTCCAGAATCGCTACACAGAGCGCATCAAAACTATAGCCGACGGCTGCTGCCGCTTTTGGTACCAGAGAGTGACTGGTCATCCCCGGAACAGTATTCACTTCCAGTAACCAGAACTTACCCTGTTCATCCTGCATTGCATCAATACGGCCCCAGCCACTTGCACCCACCGCCTGGAAGGCACGTAGAGCCAAAGCTTGCAATTCTTTCTCTTCAGACTCGCTTAAGCCACATGGAATGCCATATTCCACATCATTACGCTGATATTTAGCTTCATAGTCATAGAAAGCCACATCTTCTGGCGGTTGCAGACGAATGACAGGTAGGGCCTGACCATTCAGAATTACAATGGTAAATTCACGGCCTGTGATCCATTTCTCTGCCATAACCACGGCATCATGTTCAGTGGCTTTGGCAATCGCATCAGCAAAGTCTTCTACTTTTTCAACTTTACTCATGCCAATACTCGAACCTTCGTGTACAGGCTTAATGATCAGCGGCAAATCTAGAGCAGATACAATTTCTTGCGCATTCGAGTTCTTGGTCACGATACGATATGGCGCAGTAGGTAATTCTGAACCCTGCCAAACCTGTTTGGTTTTGACTTTATCCATACCAATGGCAGAACCCTGTACGCCTGTACCGGTATATGGAATATTCAACCATTCCAGCGCACCCTGAATCTGACCGTCTTCACCGCCACGACCATGCAATACCACAAACGCACGATCATAATTTACCAGCTCGGTAACACTACGCTCTTGTGGATCAAACGCTTCTGCATTGACCCCAGAACGCATTAATGCCTCAAGTACGGCGGTTCCACTATCTAGCGAAACCTCACGCTCTGCAGATTTACCACCCAGCAATACGGCAACTTTTCCGAATTTTGAAGCATTTGACACGTTTATATCCTTAAACTTTTTGAATCTGTTCAATCAGTCATAACATGACTATTTTACTTTACATATAAATGATTTTGAGCAAGTTCGATTGAGATTGCTCCAACATTACCTGCGCCTTGGGTTAATAACAAGTCATTTGCTTGCAATACCTTTTTCATCACCTGGCTCAGGTTCCCCTCAACCGGATCAATCAGGATTGGTTCAACTTCCCCACGTAAACGGATACTACGTGCCAATGCGCGGCTATCTGCACCTACAATTGGCTTTTCCCCTGCCGGATACACTTCAAGTAAGAGCAGCTGATCAACTTGTGAAAGCACTTCTACGAAGTCATCAAAACAGTCACGGGTACGGCTGAAACGGTGCGGCTGGAACATCATCACCAGACGGCGATCTGGATGGCTGGCACGAGCCGCTTTAATAGTGGCTTCTACTTCTTTTGGATGGTGACCATAGTCATCGACCAGTTTCACATCGCCGCCTTCAAGTTCGAATTGACCTTGTACTTGGAAGCGACGACCTACACCACTGAAGCCTTCCAGTGCACGGCAAATAGCTGCATCGGATACGCCTTCATCCGTTGCAATCCCAATTGCAGCCAAGGCATTGAGTACATTGTGCAGACCCGGCTGATTCACAGTCACGCGTAGCGGCTCACGATCTTTACGTAATACGGTAAAGTGGCTGCGCATACCTTCCTGTACGACATCGACGGCACGAATGTCATTATCTTCATTAAAACCATAAGTCAGTAATGGACGACCAATACGTGGCATGATTTCACGGATATTGGCATCGTCACCACACACAACCGCTAAACCATAGAATGGCAGTTTTTGCAGAAACTGGATAAAGGTATCTTTTAAAACATCGAAGCTACCGCCATAAGTATCCATATGGTCAGCATCGATATTGGTCACCACGGCAGCCATTGGTTCTAGATACAGGAATGAGGCATCTGATTCATCGGCTTCTGCCACGATATAACGACTTGCACCCAAAGCGGCATTCACACCGGTACGGTTTAGCAAACCGCCGATCACATAAGTTGGATCCAGATTTTCTTCTGCCAGCATACAGGTGATCAGGCTGGTGGTTGTGGTTTTACCGTGAGTGCCTGCAACCGCGATCCCGTGACGGTAACGCATCAGCTCACCCAGCATTTCTGCACGACGGACTACCGGTGTACGGGTTTCAAGAGCTGCCTTGATCTCCGGGTTTTCCTTATCAATCGCGGTAGATACCACGATGACATTGGCACCCTTAATATTGCTGGCTGCATGGCCGATATAGACCTTGATACCATTTTCTTCTAATTGAGCCGTAGTTTTAGAGGCCTTGATGTCTGAACCAGAAACTTTATACCCCTGGTTTTTCAGTACTTCCGCGATCCCGCACATCCCTGCACCACCAATCCCTACAAAATGGATATGCTTGATCCGGCGCATTTCCGGGACTTTAATTAATTTCTTTGCTTGGTCTGCTGGGGTTACTGGAGACATAATTTACTCGGATTACAATTCTTGAATTAAACGGACCACATGCTGGGTCGCATCGGGTTGAGCCTGACGGCGTGCTTTGATCGCCATTTCCATCAATACCTGACGGTCAAGCATCGGCTCTAATAAGGTTTTTAAACTGTCTGGCGTCAAAGTAGCCTGCGGGCAGATTTTGGCTGCCTGCTGATTGGCCAGGAATTTGGCATTCGCAGTTTGGTGATCATCAACCGCACTTGGTAGCGGTACAAAAATCGCAGCTACACCAGCAGTTGCAATTTCAGTAACTGTCAGTGCACCGGCACGGCAAATGACCAGATCGGCGTCGCTATAAGCTTGGGCCATATCTTCAATAAACGGCTGAACTTCAACCTGCAAGGAGGCGGGTTTGTCTGCATAACGTGCGCGCGTTGCTTCAGCATGATTTTGACCACACTGATGATAGACATTTAACGGCACATTCAACTGTTTCAAGGCTTCCGGCACACGTTCATTTAAGGCTTGTGCCCCAAGTGAACCACCAACAATCAGAATTCGTAGCGGCTGGCCAGCTTTTTCCCGCTCCTGATAACGCCAGGACGGATTTAAAATTTCTGTAATTTCTTTACGTACCGGATTACCGGTGGTTACTACTTTGTCTTGTGCCGGGAAAGTATCAGGAAAAGCCTGACATACCATTTTAGCGACCCGTGACAACTGGGTATTGGTAAAACCCGCGACTGCATTTTGCTCGTGAATAATCACAGGAATACCCAGGATCCGCGCTGCCAGACCACCCGGTCCTGCCACATAACCGCCAAAGCCTGCAACAGCTTCGACTTTGAGCTGTTTCATATGCTTCATAGCACTAAGAGTGGCTTTTAAAATTTTAAACGGGGCCAAGACTTTACGCACAAAACCATTGCCACGCACACCTTGAATATCGATTTGATAAATTGGAATATTATGGTTTTTTAATAATCGGTTTTCCATGCCCGCTGGTGTTGCCAACCAGGACACTTCAATTCCTTGTTGTTGTAGATCTTTTGCAACGGCTAACGCTGGAAACACATGTCCACCCGTACCTGCGGCCATCATCATGACATGTTTAGGCTGTTTTTGCTGAGCGTCGGTCACGGTCTAATTCTTCAATTAAAAAATGAAACAGGAGGTCTAATTTAAGTCATCAATTGTAATCACAAACGCTTGCCCTTGAAAGTTTATTTACCTTATTTCAACAAGCGTTTCATTGTTTTTTTCATACTAATTTGAAGTTTAAACTAGTTTTATTATAAGGTCTGCATTTTTCCTTAGACTTAAGTGAAATATAAGCATAATTTTTAAATATTTTTCATTTAATCTTTTTATAGTCATTTCCTAAATCTATACATTTTTCACTAATTACTGCTATTTTTCCATTTAATTCATCCTATTAACTTATGCCTAAATCATATAAATCTGAATAAAATTTTATGTTATCCCTATCTCTATATAAATTTTTTTAAATTGATCCGCCTATTCCTTAACTGGACTCAAGCATTATAGATGTCAAAAATATCAATTCGTGATCTATGGATTATTTTAGCCGGTTATCTGGCGGCCATGCATGTCGGCAAACTGTCTGCTATTATTCCTATTCTGCAACAGGATTTAGGCTTAAGTTTTACGCAAGCCGGGTTTTCCCTATCTTTAGTACAAGGGGCCGGGATGCTATTCGCCCTTTGTATTGGTGCTTTTTCGGAAAAAGTGGGTTTAAAGCGCTGCATGATTTTGGCGTTAATCATTTTAGGACTGAGCAGTATCGCTGGCCTTTGGATTCAGCATGCCACAGCCTTATATTTCTTCCGCTTTACCGAAGGGATTGGATTTTTAACTATTTCCTTGTGCGCGCCTGCAATTTTAAAACGGATCAGTCGGCCTGAAACACTGAATTTTAAAATGGGGCTCTGGAGTTCCTATATGGGTGTCGGTGTCAGTCTTGCTGTTTTTAGTATTCCTGTTTTACTCGAATACCTGAACTGGCAGAATATTTGGGCTATTCTCGGCAGTCTATGCTTGATTATTGCAGGCATCATTAAACGATACCTGCGAATAGATTCAATGGCATTTGCATCTAACACAATTCCTCAACCAGTACCGTCAAATACTTCATTCTGGCAGATTGTCAAAGTTACCCTTACCCATCCACCCATTCTGTGTTTAGCTATTATTTTTGCCTGTTATACCAGTCAGTGGATTACCGTGACCGGGTTCCTGCCCAGCATGTACGTCGAACATGGTATTGATTTAAAAGTTGCAGGCGTTCTGGTTTCAATCGTGGTACTTGCCAATCTGGGCGGCACTTTTGGTGCAGGTATGTTGTTACAACGTGGCTGGAAACCCAAGACGCTATTCAGTACCGGATTTACAGCCATGCTGTGCAGCAGCTTTCTGGCTTTTGCAGCCAGTTCATGGCTCATGTTCGACTTACAGTTTATAAGTGCTGTACTGTTTTCACTGATTGGTGGAATTATCCCGACCACTGTTTTTGCCATTACTTTGCAGCATGCCCCGCGTGCCAATGCCGCAGCAGCCAGTGTGGGTCTGGTTTTACAGCTTTCAGCCTGTGCTCAATTTTTTGTGCCGCCTTTGAGCGCAGCACTGGTTTCGACTACACAGAATTGGGCTTATATCGCGGCAGTTACCGCCAGCCTCTCTATATTAGGAATCTTAATGACCCTGCTTTTATTCAAGCATTATGCCCAATAAAAAGAGCCTCAGACGAGGCTCTTTTTTATTATTGAAAGCTTAGGCTTGACCCAGACCGGCTTCCAGTACATCAAACAGGTCATCTGCAATGGAGGTACCAAACTGAGTATCAATTTCACGGATACAGGTTGGACTGGTGACGTTAATTTCAGTGACATAATTGCCAATCACATCCAGACCGACAAATACCAAACCTTTTTCTCTGAGATAAGGCCCCACTTGCGCTGCAATGGCTCTATCATTCTCAGTTAATGGACGTGCTTGACCTAAACCACCTGCTGCCAGATTGCCACGCACTTCACCATTTTGCGGAATACGGGCCAGACAATACGGTACTGGTTCGCCATTGATCATCAGGATACGCTTATCCCCTTCTACAATTTCAGGAATATAACGCTGTGCCATAATCGGCTGGTTACCATTGTTGGTCAGAATCTCAATGGTTGAGCCAATATTGATACCATCCTGATAGAGACGGAAAATTCCGGTGCCGCCCATACCATCCAATGGTTTTACAATCACATCAACATGCTCTTTTAAAAATTCACGGATCAGGCTTTGTTGCGACGTTACCAAAGTCGGAACTTGCAGGTGCGGGAACTGAGTAGCAAACAGCTTTTCATTGCAGTCACGCAGGCTTTGCGGTTTGTTGATAATCCATGCTCCTTCACGTTCTGCCTGTTCCAGAATATAAGTGGTATAGACAAAGTTCATGTCGAATGGCGGATCTTTACGCATCAGCACCACATCATAAGCCGCAATCGATTCTTTTTTCTTTTCACCCAGTTCGTAGTAATGGTTATAGTCTTCAAATACCTGCAAAGGCGAGATCAGACCAAAGGCCTTACCTTGGTCGATATATAAATCTTGCTGTAATGCATAACCCAGTTCATGTCCACGGCGTGCAGCTGCCCATAACATGGCCATGGTTGAATCTTTTTTCAGGTTTACATTTTCGATGGGATCCATCACAACAAGTACGCGCATGTCTCTGTGCTCTTTCTTAAAAATACATTAGCAAGGAGTATAGCCTGTGCAGTTTCTTTTGTTTATGGTGATTTTGCATGACTAATTTTGTATAAATGCTTAAATACTTTAATCAACAAGAGCATTTATCATGCAGCAGGCAATTGTCGGCTTTCATCTGGATGAAGAAAATCATTGGGTCGCTGAACTGGCCTGTGGTCATGGTCAGCATGTGCGGCATGATCCACCTTGGCAAAACCGTCCTTGGGTCATGACCGAACAAGGCCGTAAAGAAAAACTGGGCGTCTTATTGGACTGCAAAAAATGTGAAATACACGAGGATTAATATCTTCTAAATCAAATCAGTATATATACTCACCCTGAGTATTTTATCTCGTTTAGAAAATTGATTAAAACCTGAATAAAAATAATAATACCTTGCTTATAAATGCATTATCTTTCAACTAAATACATCTAATTTTATGATTTAACGATTATTTTTCGAAATCATGGTTCCCAGCATAATAATAAAGGTACTGACCCCGCCAATCAGTAAGCTCATCAGAGCAATTTCCAAAGTGATCTTATGATGCCAGCTCTGATCAGGAATCCAGGGCAAATTCAGATTTTCCCCAAAGATAAAGTTAATAGTACATATAATCAGAAAGCCAATCGTTGTAGAGATCAGTAAAGTCACCACCAAGTTTTTCCACATCTTGTAGCCTACCAGCATGACAATAATGGCTAAACCTACCACCGTTATAATCGATATAAATAAAACACTGTTCCAGTAATCCATTCCTAGTACTCTTATTTTAAATCAATTAAAATTATGAAATTCTTATAATTAATTACGTAATGTTTATTTTAATATAGGCAGATTACAATTTGTAAACAATGACCATAACTACCTTATTCATTTTATTTGTAAAGGGACTTTATGGGGGGGTAATTCATTCTTTAATGAGTTTCTTTAAAAAATATTGTTCTTTTTTGATAGAAAAATTTTGATCAAGATTTATATATTGAGAAGAATATTTAGATAGAATTTAATTTTGAAGAAGATAATATAATTTATCGAATTCAAGGTTTATTTAGATCAAAATTTCTATCTTATTATTTATATTTCTTTTAAATACAATCGCCTGAACAGAACTTCTCTTCCCATAAAAAGTAAAGCCCTAGATTACTAGGGCTTATACATCTTCATGTGGTGAATTGGATTTTAGATTCCGTATTTCACACGATAAGCTTCCATTTTCGCCAATGCTTCGCTATCGCCTTTTGCATCTAGGTAATTCATTAAATCTTTCATAGTAATCAGTGCATGTACTGGAATTTCCAGCTCTTTTTGTACTTCCTGAATAGCAGATAATTCACCTTGGCCTTTTTCCTGACGGTCAAGAGCAACCAGTACACCAGCAATTTGCGCACCGGCATTTTTCAGGATAGTGACCACTTCACGAATCGCAGTACCGGCTGTAATCACATCATCAATGATCCAGACTTTTTTCCCTTCCACTGAAGCACCGACCAGCACACCACCTTCACCGTGATCTTTGGCTTCTTTGCGGTTAAAGCCCCATGGCACGCTGACGCCATGATTTTGAGACAATGCCACTGCTGTAGCCGCTACAAAAGGAATGCCTTTGTATGCTGGTCCAAAAATCACTTCAACATTGTCACATTCAGTTAATTTTGCAGCATAGCCAGAAGCCAGTAGTGACAAGGCTTCACCATCATTGAGCAAGCCAGCATTAAAAAAATAAGGACTCACACGTCCTGATTTTAAAGTAAACTCACCAAATTTAAGCACACCACGTGATAATGCGAGTTCGATAAAAGCTTGCGGGTTAAACTGAGCTGGCGTTGACATGAGGTGCTCCTAAATCCATTAATTAAGGGTAAGACTTGCGCATGATACCAAAGAGTAGCTATCCAGGTGATCAAAAAATTCTTCGTGTCGTTTCAATTAATGTCAACGGTTTACGTTCCTCTGTCAGCAAGGGCTTGCTAGAGTGGATCGAACAGTCTGATGCCGATGTGATCTGCATGCAGGAAAGCCGGATTACCCATGCGCAGTGGACTGATAAATTTAAGCCTGAAGGCTGGTATACCCACCTGTTCCCTGCCGAGCGTCCAGGTTACGCGGGTACAGCGATTTACAGCCGTCTGCCTTTCGTTTCGATTACCGATGGTTTGGGTTTTGAACTGGCCGATTCTCAAGGTCGCTTTATCTCGGCAGAATTTGACTTGGGTCTAGAAAAAACAGCACATATCTGTTCGCTGTATTTACCTTCAGGTTCTTCGGGCGATGAAGCGCAGGCACGTAAAGATCACTTTCTGGAAGAGTATAAAAAGATCCTGAAACAATGGCGCGATGAAGACAAATCCATCATTGTCTGTGGTGATTACAATATCGTGCATAAACGTATCGATATTAAAAACTGGTCCGGTAACCAGAAAGCATCGGGCTGCTTGCCGCATGAACGTGCATGGTTGGATCATATCTATGATGAACTGGGTTATGTCGATACGTTCCGCGAAGTCCGTAAAGAAGCCGAGCTATATTCCTGGTGGTCGAATCGTGGTCAAGCCCGCGCCAAGAACGTGGGCTGGCGGATTGACTATCAGGCCTGCTCACCGGACTGGAAAGACCGTACTGTAAATGCCTGGGTCTATAAAGATGAATGGTTTAGTGACCATGCACCCGTGATTATTGACTATAAAATCTAAAACTGACCGAAAGATTGAGTGAACATTCGTTCACTCAATTAAGGTTTATTACCTACACTACATGACGTATTTTCAGGTTTATCTTCAGACCCTAACAGCGCATGATACTCACACGGCACAGGGATATGTCAGGATGACACTATAAGGACAGGACGCCGTAGGAAGAAAATAAAACAAACTATCAGATTTAGCTTGTTTTTCATGGATGTGACAACGGACGTTGTATTGAGACCCGCATAATCAGGATGATTAGATGCGGGTTTTCTCATTTCAGTACCTTCATTTTTTTCTTATTCTTAAACTTTACCATTTACTTTTTAATACCCATTCTGCTCTTAAACGATGTCAATCGAATGACATGTCTTTTAAATATTGCTTAAAAACAAGCTTCTTGGAAGCACATAGGCGATCGGCATAAATTCAGCTAAGCTAAGCCATCAATAAATAAACTGTTTGGGATACAGCGAGCATGCTCAAGATTTATGGCATTAAAAACTGCAATTCGATGAAAAAAGCTTTTGATTTACTTGATGAACTGGGATTGGCTTACGAATTTCATGATTATAAAAAACAGGGAATTGACGCGGATACGGTTAAAACCTGGCTGGATGCTTTAGGCCAAGATGTGGTACTGAACAAGAAAGGCACTACCTGGCGTAAACTCACTGCAGAAGAACAGGAAAATGCGCTTGCCAGTGAAGATAATCTGATTACCGCCTTAACTACTCATACCAGCTTAATCAAACGTCCGGTATTACAGACTGCAACTGGTTTTATCGCTGGTTTTGATGAAGCCGCTTATCAAAAGCTAAAAGACTAATCATCCCAGATGAGCTGGAAGAATAAAAAAAGCCTGACTTCTGTCAGGCTTTTTTATGGTAGTTTTTAGAGAACGGTCATGATCTATTATTTGGCACGAATCCAGGTTTGGTTACGACCTAAAGCAGACACGCCGATATAACCGCGCAGCTCAAGCTTCTTGCCACCATCTGTCAGGTTGCCTTTCAGCTTATAAGTTTTACCAGATTTTGGATCTAGGATCGAACCACTGTCATAGCTGGTTCCGCCTGTATTTTTCAGGCCTTTCACAATCGTTAAACCTTTCAGCGATTTATTGTGATACGGACCTTCACATTTTGTACAAGCATTTTCTTCACCCGGTGTTAATACCGATTGGATGCTTGCAGATAATGTCCCATTTTTTTGCTCAGTAAATTTTACTATAGCCTTTGGTTGTTTGGTTTCGTCGTCAATCGTTTTCCAAACGGTACCATTTAAAGGATCTGCAGCATTGGCCAGCGCAGATAAGCCGAGTAGTCCTAACATTAGCGTAATTTTTTTCATTTTTCTTCATTTCCCTAGTCTGAGATAGACCGATGTAGTATTAAAAAGTCACAACATTTTTGCAATTTTTACCTGTGACTATTTAGTGTAACCTTGTAAATATTGTTGGTAAATAATCTACATAATCAATAAAAGCAGAAAAAGATGGAAAGAAGATGAAGATGAGCCCCGTGACGAAACAATTAATTACAGAAAGTCTTTTAAAAGCGACCATCCGCGCGCCTAGTCGGTTCAATCTTCCTCCAAGCTCCTTACGGGTCGCACTGGAGCAGATGTGCAAGATTTTTCCGCAAGATAAGTCCGTACAAATCCGTTCGCTCCGGCTGGCAGGTGTACATGCCGAGGAAGTCAAACCACAGCAGGAATCCAGCCAGCTGATTTTCCATATTCATGGTGGTGCTTTTTATCTCGGTTCCTTAAATACCCATCGTGCCTTTATGACCCAGATTGCCGCTCGCACCCAGATGCAGGTACTGCATATTGATTATCCTCTGGCTCCTGAATCTGCTTATCCTGAACCTTTGGAAGCTGTGCTTGATGTCTATAACCTGTTATTAGATCAGGGCATTCAGGCTAAGGACATTGTTCTGTCCGGAGATTCATGTGGCGCTAATCTGGCGTTGGCGTTGGCACTCAAATTACAGCAGGAAGGCCTGCCACAGGTGAGTGGACTGATTCTACTTTCCCCTTTCCTTGATCTGACCCTGACCAGTGAATCACTACGCTATAATCAGAAACATGATGCCCTACTGTCGATTGAAACCCTGAAAACCGGGATTCAGTATTATGTACCGAGTACAATGGATCGTGGCGATCCGGAAATTTCCCCATTTTTTGCCGATCTCAGTGGTTTGCCACCGATGCATATACAGGTGGGATCTAAAGAAATTCTGCTGGATGATGCCACACGCTTCAAGGAAAAAGCGGAACAGGCTGGTGTCGAGGTTGAATTCAAGTTATATACCGGGATGTGGCATAACTTTCAGATGTTTAGTGCCTGGTTTGAAGAGGCTCGACAAGCGCTGGCGGATCTTTCAGAATTTGCTCATCGTCTGGATCAAGACTAGAAATTTAAAAGAAGCCATAAAAAAGGTCAGCGATTGCTGACCTTTTTTTGTTCATTCATTTTCTATCGAATTTTAGATCTGGCTGACCTGCGCCATCGCAGTTTCAATTGCCTGCTGTTTCGCTACATCACCCATATTGACGCCTTCAGCGCGAATTACGTGCACATCAGTTACGCCAGTAAAGTTAAATACAGTTTTCAGGAAAGCTTCCTGGAAATCGACTGGGCTTTGTTCGCCATAAACACCACCGCGGCTACTGGCAATATAGACTTTCTTTTCACCTGCCAGACCAACTGGGCCATTTTCTGTATATTTAAAGGTACGTCCCGCCACACTAATGCGGTCAATCCAGGCTTTTAAAGTAGAAGGTAGGCCAAAGTTATACATAGCAGCCCCAACCACCACGATATCCGCCTGTAAGTACTGCTGTAAAATCTGTTCACCTAAAGCCGCCTGCTCAAGATTTTGACCCATCAAAATTTCGGCAGTTAAATGTGGAATCGGCTGTGCAGCCAAGTCCAGATATTCAAGCTCAACAGCCTCACCATGTTTCTGTTGAAGCTGTCCCACAATAGCTTGAGTCAACTGACGGGAAATAGAGGCATCACCTAAAATACTGGAATCAATCTGTAAAATTTTCATTGCTTAATCTGGTCCGTTCATTGTTCGGGAATGGACATAGCTTAATAAACTTTAAATAATGAAATAATGGGTTTAAATAAAACACTTCATTGCGTATTTAGAACAATAAATTTCCAGCTTAATTTTTCTCCTTTTTTTTAATTTTTGATAAATATTACTGATTATCAATGAATTAATTTTATGTTATATTTCTGTAAATAATTAAAGCAATATTTTTCCATCTTTTAAAAACTTAGCAATAACAATAAAGGTCAGACCTGTTGTATGAAGCGAATGTCAGCAGTATTACAAAAATTCCAGAATCATCGACTCAAGAAATATCTGATCGAAGATGAAGTAGTGATGAACTGGGGGATTTTGAAAAAGTGTATCCTGATGCTGGCACTTGGCTGTGGCATACATATCAGCTGGCTAAGCTGGGACCTGTTTGTCCTGTTACATCCGCAATACTGGCAGCATGTCCATATTGATGTCGTTCGTTCAGAGATTCACATGAATGGCCTGTTTTTACTGGCGCTGGTTCTTTTGATTTATCCCTGTTATAAATTTCAAGGCAATGCACTGATAGAACGATATTTTCCTTATCTGGCAGTGGGTATCTTCGTCGTTTCCTTATGTCGCGACGCCTATATCGTGGGCGTGATCAGCCCGGTAGCCACGATTGCCTATGTTTGCCTGATGACGGTAGGACTGGTCCTGTTTCACCGGAGACTGGTCTATAGCATGCTGATTCCCGCCTCCCTGTTTCTGGTGACTTGTGCCTATCTAAGCTTTACCCAGCAACTGCCTTATTCGCCACTCTTCAATATTCAGGATCAGTTTTTCCATAATAGCTTCTGGCTATTATCAATGCTGTATTTTATCCTGCCAATTCTTGCTGTCTGCATGATTTTATTTGAGATTTTACTCAGTCAATGGCGTTATCGCGAACAGCTGATTAACCATCTCAGCCAGATTGATCCTCTGACCAATCTGTTTAATCGCCGTAGTATCAATCAATGTCTGGATCAGTTAAATAGTACTGCGACTTTTAACTATGCCCTGGTGCTGCTAGATCTGGATCATTTCAAAAAGATCAATGATTACTATGGACATCACAAGGGCGATGAAACACTGGTACAAGTCAGTGCGGTACTAAACCAGCAATTGCGTGAAAGCGATGTCGTCGGACGGTTCGGTGGTGAAGAATTTATTCTGGTCCTGAATAATTCCAGCCTGGAAAAAGCCCAGCAGGTTGCAGAGCGTTGCCGAAGCGCGATCCAGCAACTACAGATTTTTAGTGATGAAGGACAATTGATCCCGGTGACGGCCAGCTTTGGCATTGCTATTTCAAAACCAGAATTACGCCCACAGCAACTTTTAAGCCAAGCCGATCAGGCCCTTTATCAGGCCAAAGCCGGTGGACGGAATCAGGTGAAATCTTATCTGGAACCTTTGAAAGTTCAACCAGCCTGATATTTTTATCGGCCTTATTCACTTTAAAGCATGTACCAGAAAAGCTTTAAAGTGAATGCTAGAGCTGTTCTAAAAGCTGTAGCTGTGCCAATAATTCTGCTTTACTAAATGCGCCAGTCAAACGTAAGCTGCGAATCTCCTGCTGCTTATTATCAAGAAATAAATAGGTCGGTGGTCCCAGAATTTCCCATCGGTTAAGTAAAGCCTGATGCGTAGCATCATACTGACTAAGATCAAGCTTGATCAGAAAATAAGGGGCTAAGGCCTGCTGGACAGCAACTGCCTTTAATACTTTATGTTCAATCGGCTGACAGGCCACACACCAATCAGCATAGACATCAATAATGACCTTCTGCCCTTGCGGTACTGTAGCCAATAACTGTTCAAATTCAGTGGCCGTTTTTGCTATATGCCAACTCGCCTGTTGTTGGGCAGTTTCAACAAAAAAACGCTGACTATGCTGATACTGACTATATGTAATATAAGGCACTGCAATAGCCAAACAGATGATATAGAGCCAGCGCAGTCCGGTATTTTTCCAGAATAATCGTGCCAGAACATAAACAACAAAGCTTAAGCCCAGCCCTAGCGACAGCCACTGCAATGCCGCTTCTGAAATCAGCGGACGAATAAAATACAAGGCCAAAGCTAGCATAATGAAAGCAAAGAGCACTTTCACCTGATTCATCCAGTGCCCGGCTCGAGGTAGAATACGTGCCCCCATAATACTGGCCAGCAGCAACGGGGTGCCCATACCGAAACCCAACGTAAACAACAGCACTGCGCCTTGCCATTGGTTCTGAGTCTGGGAAATAAATAATAAAGCACCGGCTAATGGTGCCGTCATACAAGGCCCAACCAGCAAGGCAGAAACAGATCCCATGATCGCAGCGCTAACCAGAGTTCCCCCTTGCTGCATCGCCTGAACCCGGTCCAGACGTTGCGTCAGACGCTGTGGCATTTTAATTTCAAACAGGCCAAACAAGTTGAGGGCAAATACCACAAATAATGCACTAAATGCCATCAGGGTGGCAGGTTGCTGTAACCAGCGCTGAAAGTTGAGTCCGGCTGAAGACGCGATCAAGCCTAATACCGCATAGACTGCGGCCATACTGCTTACAAAGCTTAGGGCAATCATCCAGGCCTTGATGCCTTTGCTATCACGAACAATTAATGAAGTCAGAATTGGCAGCATCGGCAAAGAGCATGGCGTAAATGCCAGCAAAATGCCCAAGCCGAAAAATAACAGCAATCCATAAGCCAGCGAACTTTCAGCCAGACGTGCAGACCATTGCTGATCTTGTGCCGAGTCGCTGCTGGATCGTGTAGAAATGACTTCGACGATTTTGCTGTCTGTATTTCCTGATTCTAGATCATCAGCAGAATTTGCCATAATCCGGTTGTGTTGCGAGGAAGAGCTGCTTAGATCCAGTAACCTTTTATTACCCGAGCCAGTAGATTCATATTGCACCAGACCGGATAAGTCAGTCTTAAATTCAATGGTTTGGGGTGGGTAACAAAGCCGGTCTTTGGCACAGCCTTGCCAGCTGACCTGATAAGTTTGACCCGCCTGTGTCGGAATCTGAACTTTTAATTGCTGATAATAAACCTGGGTATGACCATAGTTTTCATCATATAGATCTTCAGCGGGTGGTAGTTGCAAGGTCATCGGCTGACTTCCCTGCTTTAGCTCTACCTTATGCTGATAAAGATAATAGTTTTGTGGAATTTCCCAGCTAAGTTCAGTCTGTTGCTGAGTGACTGAACTGATACTCAGAGGAAAAGCCTGCTCAGGCGACAATAAGGGCGCTTCTGCCTGAGCAATATTGCTAAGCAACACTGTGCCCAATAAGACTGGAGAAAATACTTTTCTCCCGATCTTAAACTGAAGTGCTTTGGTCATATCGAAATAAGAGCAGCTTAGAATAGGAACGATACGCCCAAGCCTGAGAAGTAACCTTTATTCTGGCCTTCCAGATCCACCCCGATACTGGCATCAAGTTGTACCTGATCATTCAATGCATACATGACACCAGTCCCTAGTGCATATTCATTATTCTGACTTTCGGCTTTACGATAAATCAGTTCCGAATAACCTGACCAGCGCTTAGTAATCTGATAGCCTAAAGTCGGAATCGCAGTAATCGCCCAGTTGCTATCCTGCCATTCATAACGCATGGTCAGTGCAGTATTCACCAAATCATTATATTGATAAGCAACTGCTGAGCTCAGACTGTAAATATCTTCTTCATTGCTAAAATTAGCATTACCTGTGGCAATAATGGCTTCAGCCATCAGCGCCATACTGAGTTTTTCATCATCCAGATCAATGGCTTTTTTCAGGCCAATACTGACATCGCCTAGACCATCATCCTCTTCAGTCTGGCTATTGAACTTGGTTTGTGACCAGGCCGGACCGGCCCAGCCTAAACGTAATTCCAGATCATCAGTCAAACCGGTACGCAACAAGACGTCGGCATTTAAAGTGGTTTGTTTCAGCTTGCTTCCATCCACAGTCGCTTCGCTATAAGAGAAACTCGGTAAACCCTGTTCCCAAGCTAACTGACCCACTGGAACTGTACTAGTGCCCAGACCTTCACCTGGTCGGTCAAACTCTACCGCTGCACAAAGCTGTGCACTGACACCCGTCAGTGCCATCAAACCCAATATTCTTAAAGTTGTCTTCATCTTGCTGGAGCTCTTTCTTAAAATTTAATGTAATTCCTTGGTCATTTTTGCGCCATGACTACGCAATAATTCTAGGGTCTGTTTTTCTTCTTCCAGTGCTTCTGCCCAGTTAATTTCATCAAAATCACAATCAAAGAATAAATCACTAATCGATGACAGAATGGTTAATCCTTCTTCATCCTTGCTATTCGGATTGACTTTTTCTTCTAATAGGCGCTGCACTGCAGGTACACAGGCTGCACTGGCCGCATCCCAAAGCGGGCCATAAACTTCTTCAGCATCCCAGAGATGCAAATTGACTTTAGCCTGGATCAGCGCTTCCAGAATCTGTAAATGTACATCCAGACGTTGCTGTTTTTCTTCAGCAGTTAAGGGACTGCCCGCTTCATAAGCTTCGCAGACTTCTTCCCACCATTTGAACAGGCCATCTGACCAGATGGAAATAACTGGGCCTTTTTCCAGATCAATAAAATTCGGGTTAAGTCCATCTGCCAAAAGCTGTTTGACCTGACCCAGATTGAGTTCTTCGAGTGCTTGCACAAAAAGCTGTTGTTGCGCAGTTAACATGATGGAGCTCACTTCAAATTCGTTTTTCACTATTATGCCGAATAAAGCGGGATTTGTTTTGTTCTCATTCGTTTATTTTATCTAAAATTGAAAAAAGCCCCGTAGGGGCCTTTTTCATCTGCGAATTATTTATTGTTCTAGATCTGTACCCGTATCTTCTTCCGCAAGTTTTAGCGGAGTGCTACGTACGTTATCTTTTTTCTCAATCACATGTTCCAGACTGCGTTTTAAACGGTCGATGGCACCATGAATGGCAGTATCAACATTATGACCATGATGGTTCACGACAATTGGCTTCAAGCCGGCAGGACGTGCTTCGATCATGCAGCGAATATCATCATCGCCTCCTTTGGCGGCATTTTCATCGCTAAGATGCACTGAGAAATGGGTAATACGCTCACTGTGGCGCTGAAATTCCTGATTTAATTCGGTACGAACGTAAGTAATTAGACGATCACTATTGCGAATGTTTTTATCGGTACGGAGTTCAATGTTCATAAAATACCATCCTCAAATCATTTTAACTTTTTAGTGCAGAATTTTTATCTTGACACGTGTATAGCTTGCTGTTTTATATTGCATTTCAAATCTTCAAATCGCTTTGGATAAAACCCTCCAGATTGAATGATGAACACATTTTTGAGTCTGCAGAACCGTGTTCCTATACTTCGAATATCGGTCCTCTCTTGAAAATATGCAAGTGATATTTTGATTTTTTTAGCAAAAGGACAACCAATCGTGACAACTGCTTACCGGATCGTGATTGACCTTCCAGATTTGGAACAATCGAAATACTATTCACATGACCTTCCCAAAATTAAAGCAGTCTTTGCCCTGTTCATAAAAGATCTATGTAATTACTTTAATCAGCTTCAAAATTGAGTCTCAATTCTTAAAATTAATTTAAATATAAAAATTTAACTCGCTTCAAATATCCTATAAACCTTCTTCTCCCAATATCTCAAATTATCATCAGCTCAGGACGATGAAATATTTCTGTCAGTGATCAATTTTGACTTTATTTTTACTTATTAATCTGTATCCTTAAGCTGCTTTCTCGGGGGAGATATTTAAATGAAATTTACACAAATCGCGGCACTTTGTGCATTGGCTTCAACAGCAGCTTTCACTCAGGCAGCAGTTTGGCAGGATTTTAGTTTGACAGGCCTATATGGCGAAAATTATGCACATCCTGTAGGTATGGTTGATGATTTAGAACAGTCAACCATTACGGCTGAATATGCAGCTGGTTTAAAATATGGTGATATCTTCGCCTTTGCTGACCGTACTAATAATGATCTCAGTGGTAATGAAACTTACTTTGAAGTTTCACCACGTTTAAGCTTAGGTGCGGTCACTGGCCAAAAACTTGAAGCTGGTCCAATTAAAGACGTACTTATTTCTACTACTTGGGAAGGTGGTGAAGGCTTTAATAATTACCTATATGGTATTGGATTTGCTCTAGATGTTCCTTATACCAGTTATGCAAACATCAACTTCTATAAAGTTGATAATGAAAAAGGTTCTGAAGATGACTATCAGATGACCATTACTTATGCGGTTCCATTTAAAATTGGTAGTGAAGAATTCCTGGCAGATGCTTTCCTGGACTGGTCAACAGCTGAGAAAAACGATCATGCAAGTGAATTGAACTGGACGTCTCAATACAAATGGAATGCTGGTAAACATATCTCTCCTGAAACCAAATTATACTTCGGTATCGAGCATTCAGTTTGGAACAATAAATATGCAATCAAAGGCTTAGACGAACATAATGTTAGCGCATTGGTGAAATACCATTTCTAAGTTTTTAGAATGAATAAAGCAGAACTTCGGTTCTGCTTTTTTATTGCCTAAATTCAAGTTATGGTTAGATATTCTCTTTCTTTTTTGGCATCTGCTTATGAGCTTTGTTATTCGTCCTGCTCAAATTCAAGATCTGGAACAGATACTCCCGATCTACAATGCTGAAATCTTATACGGAACCTCAACCTGGAATAGCACGCCAAAAACGATCCAGGATTTTCAGAACATGCTAAGTGAATTAAATGCTCAGGGATTTCCTTTATTGGTGGCTGAGCATTCAGCGTCCAAGCAAATTGCAGGTTATGCGGATTATTCTACTTTTCGACCCATTCAGGGCTTTAAACACACTGTTGAACATTCTGTCTTTCTTCATGCAGACTTTATTGGGCAAGGTCTGGGTAAAGCTTTGATGCTCAAGCTGATTGAACATGCCCGACAAAATGCTATCCATGTTATGGTTGGTGCCATTGACCATGAAAATCAGGCATCAATTGCCTTACATGAGAAATTAGGCTTTAAACAAACCGGTTATATGCCGGAAGTTGGACAGAAATTTGGACAATGGCGCGATCTGGTATTGATGCAACTCAACCTGAATTAAACCAAAATATTTTATTTTTTATGTAAAACTTAATCTAATTGGATCAATAATCTGTTAGAAAAATTACTGATAGATAAAATTTTCTATTAAAACCAGAATAATGTCAGTTGAGTAAAATTATGAATAAGTGGCTTATCTTTATCAGTATTCTCCCTCTGAGTAGTTTCAGTTTCGCCAATTCAGACTTTGAAACTGAACTCCGATCCGAATGTGCCAAGGTGAAAAGCTATGCCAACTCGGGAAGAAAATTTTATGATCAGAAACAGTATCAAAATGCGCTAGGACAATTTCAACAGCAAGCTTCCTGGTCTGCTTTTTGTGAGATGCATAGTGAAAACAGTGGTGTATCTTTTTCCGAAAATGCCATTGCCACTGCTTTTAATAATGTTGGCTTAAGCTATTTTAAATCAGGAAAGCCACAATGGGCACGGGCCTGGTTCTCAGTCTTTCCTCAAGCCAAAAGCAGTCAATTTAATTTAAAACAGCTTCCTTCCCCGCAAAAAACTCAAAACTTGGCTGGCATCTATATACAGCATGCTGGCTTCGGTCACTGGAATACCATTCAAGTCAAACGGATTAAAAATTCTTATCAGATTCATTTTAATGGCCTCTATATGGGACTAAATAGCATGATTTATGGTCCAAATATAGGTGAATTTGAAACCACAATGCCTGTTAATAAAACCCAAACGACCTATCGATCAGATGACTGCAAAATTAATCTCAATTTTGCTTTTGATCCTAAACAGGGGCAGCAGGTAATTTTAAAACAGGACAGTGGCAGTTCAGGTTGTGGCTTTGGACATAATGTCTATGCAGATGGACACTATTTAAAAGTTGAGTCCTAAATTGAGTTGTTAAAAAAGCCCGCGATTGCGGGCTTTTTAATAGATATTAGCAGCAAGTCATTTTAAACAACGATATCTGCCAGATTACCTTTCTGTTCCAGCCAGTCTTTACGGTCACTAGCACGTTTTTTGGCCAAAAGTTTATCCAGTAAACCTGAAGTCAGGTGCACATCATCCAGATCCAGTTGCACCAGACGGCGAGTATTTGGATCCAAAGTAGTCTCACGGAGCTGGCTGGCATTCATCTCACCTAAACCTTTGAATCGGGTGATCTGCGGGTTCTTGGTTTTACATTTTTTCAGGATGCCTTCCAGTTCATCTTCATCCAGCGCATAGTGCACATCTTTAGCATCATCGATACGGAATAGGGGTGGCATCGCCACAAATAAATGTCCTTCTTCGACCAGAATCGGGAAGTGTTTTACGAACAGCGCACATAACAAAGTCGCAATATGCAAACCATCCGAGTCGGCATCGGCAAGAATACAGATCTTGCCATAACGCAGTTCAGACAGGTCATCTGAACCTGGATCGACCCCAATCGCGATTGCAATGTTATGCACTTCCTGAGAGGCCAGCACTTCATCCGAAGAGACTTCCCAAGTATTTAAAATTTTCCCACGAATCGGCATGATCGCCTGGAAATTCTTGTCACGTGCCTGCTTGGCCGAGCCACCCGCAGAGTCCCCTTCCACAATAAACAGTTCAGACTGATCCAGATCATGTCCAACGCAATCTGACAGTTTCCCAGGTAAAGTCGGACCAGCGACAATTTTCTTACGCTCAACTTTTTTGGCCGCTTTCAGACGGCGACCCGCTTTGGAAATCGCCATTTCTGCCAGTTGCATAGCGATGTCTGAATTCTGGTTTAACCATAGCGCAAACGCATCTTTGGCAATATTCTGCACAATGCCGGAGGCTTCACGGCTAGATAAACGTTCCTTGGTCTGGCCAGAAAACTGTGGCTCCTGAAATTTCAGCGACAGGATATAATTCACCCCATCCCAGACATCTTCTGCAGACAATTTCATATTCCGTGGCAACAGGTTACGCAGCTCACAGAACTCACGCATGGCATCGGTCACGCCTGAACGTAAGCCATTCACGTGAGTACCACCCTGTGCGGTTGGAATCAGGTTGACGTATGATTCCTGAATACTTTCTCCACCTTCCACATTCCAGCAGATGGCAAATTCTGCACTGGCACGCTCAGCATCACCTGTCGCCACAAAAGCAGGGGCCGGAATGATTTCACGGTCTTCCAGCTCATCCATCAAATAGTCGACCAAACCATTTTCAAACTGCCAGGTGATCTTTTCATCATTGATCTGGTCGATATAGTTAATTTGCAGACCAGCAGCCAATACCGCTTTGGCTTTTAAGTTATGTTTTAAGGCTTTAAGCGCGAATTTTGGAGAATCAAAATATTTGGTTTCCGGCCAGAAATGAACAGTTGTCCCTGTGGCACGTTTCGGTGCCTTGCCTTCCAGCACTTCTAGTGGTGCAGTCGGTTCACCATTTTCAAAGGCCATTTTATACAGGTTGCCGTGACGCTGAACTTCAACTTCTACGCGGCTAGAAAGCGCGTTGACGACCGAGATCCCCACCCCGTGCAGACCGCCAGAAAATTGATAGTTATCAGTACTGAACTTACCACCGGCATGCAGTTTGGTCAGGATAATTTCAATCCCGCTCTGACCATATTCCGGATGAATATCGACGGGCATACCACGGCCATTATCTTCAACCGATAATGAACCATCCTTATACACCGTGACCGTGACTTTATTGGCATGTCCCGCCAGTGCCTCATCGACCGCGTTATCAATCACTTCCTGCGCCAAGTGGTTTGGACGAGAGGTATCGGTATACATGCCCGGACGACGACGCACCGGATCTAGACCAGATAAAACTTCAAGAGATTGAGCCGTATATTGAGACACGTTATTCGGTTTCCTTTTTTATGCAGTCGGATAAAAACTGTAAGAGCAGCGGAATTTTCTCCGCAAAATCATCCATGCCATGGCTGCCATTGGCCTCGGTCATCAGCAGTGCAGGTGGACGAGCTGAACTATAATAGCGATGTGCTTCACGATAATCCAAAACTTCATCGCCTTGTTGTAACAGCACTAACATTTTGTCTGCATCTTGTGCAGTTGGTAGCGCCATGGCTTCGAGCTGGCCAAGATCTGCGTCATTCAGGCACCAGTTCGGATGAACCTGCAGGGGCAATTCATCATCAAACAGTTCACGAAACAGCTGCCATGGTCGCATTGCCGGATTGATCAGTACAGCCGGCACATGTGCTTGAGCGACCAGATATGTCGCATAGAATCCCCCGAGACTACTGCCGACCAATGCCACCTGATCCATCGACTGGATCAATTTAGAAATCTTCTGAATTGCAGCTATGGGCGGCATGTTCAAATCGGGTAAATGCACCTGAATATCCGGGTACTTTGCACAGTATTGTTCCAATAACTGGCCTTTAATTGAGCTGCTACTACTCTTGAACCCATGCAGGTAAATGATATTCATCGGCAATCAATAAAAAACAAACAAAATGTCAAAATTTAATTTAAAAGTGTGAAATACACTTCATTTTATAACCACTTAATTGCTTAAATTGTCTGACAAAAAAGCCTTTAATGTTATGCAATTCTCGCTATTTTAAGAGTATTCCGAATAAATTGAGAATCAAGAATACTGAAAAAAAGAATTTATACCGCGAAGTGCTCAAAAAAGAAAGATGTCTACGGCTCATATAAAGGATAGGATCAAATGCCAAGTTTAACGCCATTGCATGAAACCTATTGTCGATGGGATCGAACTCCGCTTAGCCAGGCAGATGTCCTGGAAGGCCTGGCACAATTGGTCACCATGCGCTTTAGTGATGTAGTACAGGAGCTGATTAAATCGATTCAGCGTGAAATTTTAATGAGCGTATTCGGGCTGAGTGAAAAAAATTCCAAAACTTTCCAGAATATTCCTTATATCGTACGTCTGTATCAAATGTCTTATGACATGATCTTTCATTATGGCAATACCCTGATTGCGCCTGGACTGCGCCGTATTATTGAAAGATTTCCAAAATTACATAATAAACCTCTGACCCCGACCATGCATTTTATGGTCAGTGCCCTGAACGGGATTATTGGCGATTATCTGCTGAAATATCAGAATCCTCTCGCCCTGCCGATGCTCATTTACGATCATTATGGTTCTCTGCAACAAGGTGAGCTAACCGGACGCATTACCCTATTTGTGCATGGTCTGTGCATGAACCATCTGGACTGGTCAACCCGCAAATATCCGGGCATTGGAGAAAAATTACTGGCACAGCGTGACCATAACACCATGCTGTACCTGAACTACAATACCGGACGCCGCATTTCAGCCAATGGCCGCAGTCTGGCCAATGTCTTGCAGGATCTGGTCAAACGTAATCCAGGAATTACCAGTATTGATCTGATCGGACACAGTATGGGCGGTCTGGTGTCACGCAGCGCCTTGTTCTATGGCAAACAAAATGTCTATGACTGGATTCCGATGGTAGAAAATCTGGTCTGTCTGGGCTCACCGCATCATGGTGCGGTACTGGAACGTTTTGGTTTTAGTTTGCAGGAAAAGCTCGGACATTTTCCTTTAGTGAAAATTGTGGGACATGTGGTGAATATTCGCAGTAACGGAATTCTAGACTTACGTCATGGCAGCGTCCGGGATGATGACTGGGAACATAATCCGGTACGGATTGGCTTTATGGACGACAACCGTAAACCAGCCCCGATTCCTGCGCATATTGATGCCTATCTGGTGGCAGGTACGATCGAGTTTGAACACCATACCAACAAAACGCTTAATGTGATCGGTGATTATCTGGTCAGTGTCAAAAGTGCCTTGGGCGAACATCCCCATCCGCGTTTTGATCTGAAAGTACCCGACGCACATAAGGCGATTTTCTATGGACTGAATCATTTTGAAATTCAGTATCATCCACTGGTGGCCGAACAGATTGTGCGCTGGTTCTATCCAAGTGTGGAAGATGAAACCTATACGCAAATTCATGAATACGTGACCGATCTGGACAGTATTGAAGGCATTGCCCTAACCTGATTGAAGGTAAAAAATTTGGTTCGCCTCTAAGAGAGTGATAAAAAAAAGCCAGTCTGTAGACTGGCTTTTTTGATTCCAATTTTGAAAATCAGTATTTATCTCTTAGACGTTTGACGGGCGCAGTCTGATATTTGCGAAATAACTGCCACAGGCTGATCAGCAATAAAATACTGAAGAACACCAATGACCAGACCGGTAAAGATTGCCCCAGGAACGTCCAGTCAATTGCGGCACATTCACCTGAACCGTTTAATACCTGCTGTAATACCGATTTCATCGGCAAAGTTTCCAGCCAGTAATCCAGACCTGGGCCACAGCTCGGCACTTGATCTGGGGGCAGGTTCTGTAGCCAGACATGCCGTGCAGCGACACCGACTGACCATAAGATACTCAGCGAGCCTAAGAAAGCATAACCACGCTTCATGGCATTGGATTTCGGATTATGCAGCAAGGCAATCAGGGAAATAATCCCTAGTCCGATCAATCCGATTCGTTGAAACACACACAATGGGCAAGGGTTCAGGCCCTGTCCATGCTCAAGATATAAAGCAAATGCCATCCCGGCAACAGATGCCAAAAACAACACACCACTCACGAAGCGATAACCCCATTGCATGGTTAATCCTCTTATTTATTATCGATATTGGGCTAAATATTCAGTAAAACTGATCGTGTTATCTTGCTCGAGCTGCTGTTGTTGCTGCAATGACTTTTGTGACAATTCATTGAAATATTTAAGTGTTTCTTTGCTTAATCGATGTGATTCATAGAGATTGCTATGCTGATGGGCCAAATGCTGACCAAACTGCCACATGCTGCTGTGGCTACGAATATCTCCGACAATCAGGGCTGACAAGGTCGCATCAACTTCATCGACACGGATCTGCATGGCTTGCATAGCATTGCTATATAGATCAGTTTCATAAGCCTGATCGAGCAATTGAGCCAGTGGCTGCATACGTTGCAAATGCAGATTACACCAGTCTTCAATCATATAACGCTGGCCATTTTCCATAATCGCAGCGTTATAGGCGCGGCCACGATTGACCACTTCAGCCTGATTCTGGTCAATGATTTCCTGTTCGGCATCCAGCAATGCCGGGCTGTCTTGCAATAAGCAGTACAGTGCCACTACTTCCAGGAAGCCGGCAGTATCTTCATTGATCCCGATCGCGCTATACGGATTGACATCTACAGCACGCAGCTCAACATAGCCGATCCCGCGATTTTGCAAGGCTTGCGATGGAGTTTCACCTTCTTGAGGTACCTGCTTTGGACGCACCAGACTGTAGTATTCATTTTCAATCTGTAGCACATGGTCATTGATCTGAATTGGCTGACCATTGGCATCATCCAGACCCAGACGGGTAAACTGTTTGTACGGTGTTCTGACCGCTTTTTGCAGACCTTCCAGATAATCCTGCAGATTATTGTAGTGAATACCGAGCTGTTTCTGCGCTGAATTCTGGTAGCCAAAGCGTCCCATCCGTAATGCAGTCGAATAAGGCGTATATAAAGTACCGCGTACCAGCGGAAATAAATGGTGATCACGTCCAGTCATAAAACACTGGCACACTGCTGGACTGGCACCAACCAGGAAAATTACCAGTGGCGTTAAACGAATAAAGTTACGGATCAGCCCCATATAGCGATGGCTGCGATAATCCTGCAGGCTTAAAGCGCGTAGCTCTTCATCAGTTTCCTGTTCCTGAAGTGCTATAAAGAAATGATCCGGGAAAGACAGATTATAGTGAACCCCGGAAATGGTCTGCATACGGCGACCATAACGCACGCCTAAACCATGACGATACAGCGTTTTAAATAAGCCAATATTGGAGCTGCCATATTGCGCCAGCGGGATATTTTCATCCTTACTGTCGAGCATGCACGGCATAGACATCGGCCAGAGCTTTTCATCATTTTTCAGATGACGATGTACAAAGGCATGAATGTCGGTCAGATAGTTTAATGCCTCAGTAATACTCTCTTTCGGTGGAGTAATAAACTCCATCAAGGCTTCAGAATAATCGGTCGTAATATGCGGATGTGTCAGAGCTGAACCTAAGGCATGATGATGCGGTTCCTGCGACAGGAAACCATTGCTTTGCATACGCAAGCTCTCACGCTCGATACCGCGCAGCATTCCTTTGATGAGCGACGAATCTACCCATTCCGGTAATACATCATGGGCAGTCGATTCAGGTTGACTCATTACAATCTCGCTTAATGGGGGTAACTATTAAAATAGAATCATCGGTTTAGCTTAGTATACCGCGATTTCCAGACAGCACATGCTGCCCTGCCTAGTTTTCAAGCAAACCATTGATTTTTAGTTGGGCAAATTTTTAACACAAAGTTTCTCTATAAGACATGTGAAATTTGTGATTTTATTGACAAATAAATGCTAATAAATTGTAAACATTATGAATTATCAAGATATTTTAGACTTTTGGTTTAGTCCTGAGACTCAACCCAACTGGTTTACCAAAAGTGACCAGTTCGACCAAAGTTTGAAGGAAAAATTTGGCGATATTCTGGAACAGGCGAGTAGAGCTGAACTGTGGTCATGGCGTAAGAATGCTGATGGTCGATTAGCAGAAATCCTTGTTCTGGACCAGTTTTCACGTAATATTTTTCGGGATACGCCGCGTGCTTTTGCTCAGGACAGTCTGGCTTTGGCACTGGCTCAGGAAGCCATCAGCCAGGATCTGGACAAACAGCTGAGTCCGGAGCAACGTTCCTTTCTTTATATGCCTTTCATGCATAGCGAGTCTCAATTAATCCATGAATTTGCGCTAAAATTATTTCAGCGCCTCGGCAATCCAGAAAACCTCGAATATGAAATCAAGCATAAAATCATTATTGATCGTTTCGGACGCTACCCACATCGCAACCAGATTCTGGGCCGTGAATCCACCGAGGAAGAATTGAGTTTCCTGACCCAGCCAGATAGCAGCTTCTAGAGGTCTGTAACTCGCTGGATCATCCTATCAGGAGAACGAAGATGAAAAAGACCGTCATTGCCCTGACCCTTGCGACGACCGCCCTGCTTTCCGGCTGTGCAACGACACCGTCCAAGCCGCTTACCTTTGACCAGCTCGGCCAGTACAGCACTACTCCACTGAATGCCAACACTTATCGCATCAGTTTTCAGGCGCGACCTAATATGAGTTTCGGTACAGCCGAAGAAATTACCCTGCTGAAAGCCGCGCAGACCACAGTTCAGAACGGTTTCCAGTTTTTCCGGGTACTGAACGATCCAAGCAACCGTACCCAGCAACCACCGCGTCAGGCGATTGTCTATCCGGCGCCTAGCGTCTATCCATACGGCTATTATCGTCCTTATGGTTATTCCCGTCGCTATCCGGGATTCTGGCCCGATCCATTCTATGACCAGCCCTATACTGTCACTTTAGATCCTGCTCAAGTGGCTTATACCATTGAGTGCTTTAAAGCCGGTCAGGAGCCGAAAGATGCCTTTGATGCCCGCTTGATTTTACAATCACTTGGCGCTAAATATGGAGTAAGTCCATCCGGCCAAGTACTCCAACCGCAGCCGGCCACGCCCTAATAACAGGATGATTTATGCAGAAAGAGCAGCCGTCACCGAGCTTACAACGCAGTAAACGTTTTGCGACTATTGCACTGGTCGTCGCAGTACTGGCTTGGCTGGCGCTGATGATTACTGCCAAACTGCTGCCTGAATATGTCTGGCTGATTCATATTCTGATGCTCTCTGCCGAAGCAGGTGTAGTCGGTGGTCTGGCGGACTGGTATGCAATTACCGTGCTGTTCCGCAATCCTTTTGGCCGGCTACCGATTCCAAAATTTTTACGTGACCATACTGAAATTATTCCACGCAATAAAGCCCGGATTGCCGAATCTATGGGGCGCTTTGTGCAGGAAAATTTCCTTTCCCCGCAAATTGTGCAGCGCAGTCTGGCCAGTACCGATTTAAGTCTGGCTGCTGGCCGCTGGCTGGCCAATCCGCAGAATAATGCTCAAGTCACACAAGTGATTCAGCAGACCGTACCCAAAGTATTTGAATTTGTCGGGCAGGAACAGATCGCCGGATTTATTCAGAGCAACAGTGTGCAATGGGTCAAAAATACCCAGATCAATACCTTGGCCAGCGAAATGCTACGTGCTGTTTTGGAAAATGATTTCCATCAGGATGTGCTGCAACGTGGCCTGGATGTAGTACATGCCTGGATGACTTCACATCCGGAACAAACCCGTGAGCTGACCCGCACTTTATTCAAGGAAATGGGCGTCTGGCGTCTGGCCAAAGGCGCCAGCTGGATCGGCATTGATGTGCAGCAACGCAGTATCGATTCAGTGATTCAGCGAGTGGAAGCCATGCTGGCAGATCCCGACCATCCTTGGCGGCTTAAAATTGAAGAAACTGCTCAAGAGCTAATGCAGCAATTGGCAGACTCTGAAAGTATCGCCAGCCAGCGACTGAATGAAACTAAAGATGCCCTGCTTGACAGTCCGCAAGTGCTAAATTTTATCAGTGGTGCAGTGGTCATTTTATGCGATGCCATCAAAGCAGATTTGCAAAAGTCGGATTCGGGGATTGCGGAGAATCTGCGAGTCGCCATTCAGCAAGTCGGTGAAAATATTATTTCAAATACTTCAGTGCGTGAGTTGCTGAATAACCGTCTCAGTGGTATCGCTGTCGATTTGAGTGACCAGTACAGTGAGAAAGTGATCCGTTTTATCAGTGAACGTATTCATGAATGGGATTCGACTGAGATGATCGACAAGATTGAAAACGAAGTCGGTGGTGACCTGCATATGATCCGGGTCAATGGTGTCGTGGTCGGGGCCTGTATTGGTCTGATCCTTGGAATCATCCGTGCTGCAGTCGAGCATCTGATTTAATTGATTTTTAGTTAGAGAGCCCATCTGTTAGTGAATGCTTTTTACCTTCTAGAACTTCTTTCTTAATTCTCATTGATAGAAAACAATTATTTGGGTGGCTGATTTCCTGACATATCGACCAGCAAGCCGGCAAATTTGCGTACAAAAGGTAAAAGCGTCACCACAATCGGAAAAGCAATCGCCCAGGAAATCATCCAGTTATGAAACCAGAGGGCCATAAAGCCCTCAATCCAGCCCAGATTGCGCAGCATGTTAATCATGGAAATAATTCCACTCATCAGGCAGGACAAGATAAAAGGCACAATGGCCAAGGCCCATTTGGCTGGAAGTTTGGGAATATTGCCGATAATGGTCGGGCGCTGTTTTGAATCCATGCTGATCTTTTTATAGTTTCAATCAGGCTAATATAGGCTATTTTGATTGCTGGATGATTCATTTTTTATAGCAAAATTTGCAACTTATTTATTCTCCTCTTTCTCATGTGATCCTTCATTGATGACCGACCGAGGGATAGAAACCATAGGCTGCTAATCGTATATTTTTTATTCCCCATAAATGGTTTTACCTAAAGAGTCGGAAATTTGCTATATTTGCTGTTTTTCTGCGATATCTATTTTCGACTGATTATGAATACGGCAATCCAAGCAGCTCTCGATCATGCAGTGCAAACTTTACAGGCACAAAACGTACTCCCATCTGACTGGAACAATACAAGTAATTTGACGCGTACCAAAGACCGCAGCCACGGTGACTTTGCATCAAATATTGCCATGATCGCGTCTAAAGCTGCGGGGATGAAACCGCGTGATTTAGCAGAAAAAATCCTTGCTGCCCTGCCTGAAGTGGCGGATATCAGCAAGGCAGAAATTGCAGGCCCAGGCTTTATTAACTTCTTTTTAAATGCAGACCAGCGTTTTGCTGTGCTGGATCAGATTCAGGCTCAACAGGCAACGTATGGTCGTACCCAGGCCAATGCGGAAAAACGCGTTCAGGTTGAATTTGTGTCTGCGAACCCGACTTCTAGCCTGCACGTAGGTCATGGTCGTGGCGCTGCTTATGGTATGACTGTTGCAAATCTGCTTGAAGCGACAGGTGCCAAAGTTGACCGTGAATATTATGTTAACGATGCTGGCCGTCAGATGGATATTCTGGCGACTTCAACTTATCTGCGTTATTTAGAATTGACGGGTCAGGAACTGGTGTTCCCGAAAAATGCCTATCAAGGTGATTACGTTAAAGAAATCGCACAAAGCATTATTGATCAAGACGGCGATATCTATGTTCGCCCTGTTGCAGACGTTTATAAAGATGTCCCTGAAGACGTACAGTATGCTGCCGAACCGGATGCTGAAGGCAATAAAGTAGTTGTTTCAGGCGATAAAGAAAAACACATTGATGGCCTGATCTTCAACTCACAAACCTTATTAAATGAAGGTTACCGCGTCTTCCATCAGGCTGCATTAAAAGCCATTCTTGATGATATTAAAGATGACCTCGGTGAATTCGGAGTGACTTTCAATCAATGGTTTAGCGAAGCAACTTTGACTGAAAAAATTGGTGAAGCGCTACAAACTCTAGATCAGCGAGGCTTCCTGTATGAAAAAGATGGCAACATCTGGTTCAAGTCAACTGAATTTGGTGATGAAAAAGACCGCGTAGTGAAACGCCGTAATGGTCAAACCACTTATTTCGCGTCTGATATTGCGTATCACCTAAACAAATTACAACGTGGCTATACCGATATTATAGATATCTGGGGTTCAGACCACCACGGTTATATCGCACGTGTAAAAGCAGCGATTGATGCTCTGGGCTATGACTCGAAAAAACTGACTGTACTTCTGGTTCAGTTTGTCAGCCTGTGGCGTGGTGGAGAGATGGTACAGATGTCCTCTCGTTCAGGCCAGTTCGTGACTTTACGTGACCTGCGTAAAGAAGTCGGTAATGATGCAGCGCGTTTCTACTATGTCATGCGTAAATCTGAACAGCACATTGACTTCGACCTTGACCTTGCCGTATCTCAAAGCAAGGACAATGCCGTGTATTACATCCAGTATGCGCATGCGCGGATCTGCCGTATGTTAGAAAAGGCAGCCTCTACAGGTGTGAACTTTGATGCAGCCACTGCACGTGGTCTGGCAGCCAAACTTGAGCTGGAAGCGGAGACTGAAATTCTGGCAAAGCTGGCAGCTTATCCAGAGATTGTCGTTCGTGCTGCAAACAGCTATGAACCGCATCAGATTGGTAACTACCTGAAAGAGCTGGCTGCGCTGTTCCATGGCTGGTACAACGACAACAAGGTTCTGGGCGATGATGCAGAATTAACTCAGGCACGTTTACTGTTATCTGTAAATGTTCGCCAGGTGCTGCGTAACGGTCTGGAACTGCTTGGTGTATCTGCGCCTGAGAGCATGTAAGCAAAACACTGTTTTGCATGCTCGCAAGGCGAGAGCTAAGCTCGAAGCGAAAATGTAAAGCACTGCTTTTACATTGACGCAAGACGGAGAGCTCTGCTCGAAGTCAGCATGCTAGTCATTGCCGTTTATCTGCTGAATAAATATTTTGTAACTTTAGCTATGTGTTTGAAGATGCAGATAAATTAAAATTCTGTGTGATTTGTGATCTAGATAATGACTTTTCTATCACGATCACATAGGATGAAGTCATAGTAGGGGCATAACTGCTGTTATGCCTTTTCTATTTGCCCCGATAAATAAGAGGAAATCCCAAGTGTTTGGAAAAACGCAGCGCGGTGTATCTGAAAGACCGAATAAGCCCAAAAAGCCACTTATTCCTACCTGGCTCGGCACACTCGTGATCATTTTAATCGTGTTAAGTTTTTTAATGGCACTCATGCTGTGGAAGCCATGGGAACCTGTTAAACCTAAAAACCAGGCTACGGCTGAGCATTCTCAAGAAGAAGATACCAATAAAGACTACCGTTTTTATGATCTGTTGCCACAGCAGCAAGTGACACCGATTCCTGAAGAGGCGGTTCCTGAAGCAAAAAATCAGGAAGCAGTGGTGATTGTAGAGGCACCAAGACCTGAAGTTGATGAATCAGAAACAGCAACTGAGCCAGGTCTGGATGCAACCGAAGCCCCAACTCCTGCTTCTGCAAGCTATATTCTACAAGTCCGTAGTTTTGATGACCCGGATCAGGCAGATGCCCGCCGTGCAGAAATCATTCTCAACGGTTTATCTGCAGATGTAGTCCGCAGTGTGGAAAATGGCAAGGTTTGGTATCGTGTCGTGTCTGGACCTTATGATTCAGCAGAATCTGCGATTATTGCACAGCAAACCTTACAGCACAGTGGTATCGATTCGATCGTTGTCAAACGATAAGGTTTAAATATAGAAAAGCGCCAAATGGCGCTTTTTTGTTCCTTCTCCTAAAAGAAGAGAAAATCTCCCCCTTTATTAAAGGGGGAATAAGGGGGATTTACTTATTCTAAGTTAGCAAATATTTAATCCCTCCAACCTCCCTTTAAAAAGGGAGGCTTTGGGCACTTAGATAGTGTGACCTAGCGCCTCGCCCATCAGCACGGTTGAATTGGCTTTAAATTTCTCATCCCATTGCATCTTGTTTTCTTCAAACAGGATCACAGCAGTAGAGCCCAGGTAGAAACGGCCCAGTTCGGCACCTTTTTCTAAGAAAAGATTATGTTGATTCAGCTCGATACGACCAGATGGTTTTACCTTGCCAGTCGCCACAGTTTCAATACCAGCCACAATCATCGCACCAACTAGAACCACGGCCATACGACCAAGTTCGGTATCAAACAGACATACCATACGTTCATTACGGGCAAACAGACCTGGAATATTTTCGGCTGTGGTCTGGTTGACCGAGAACAGTTCACCCGGCACATATAAAGTTTCAGTCAGAGTCCCGGCAAATGGCATGTGAACACGGTGATAGTCACGTGGTGACAGATACACGGTCGCAAACTCACCATTCTTGAATGGTTCTGCCAGTTGCGGATCAGCAATCAGGTTTTCAACCGTAAACTTCTGACCTTTGGCCTGAAACACATCGCCATTTTCAATTTTACCCAGTTGGGAAATCGCGCCATCTGCCGGAGATACGATCGCAGTTGAATCAGCATCGACCGCACGCACCCCGGTTCTTAGTCCACGGGTAAAGAAATCATTAAATGATTTGAATTTCAGGGCATTGGTTTGCTCAGCAATCGACATATCAATTCCGTATTTGGTCTTGAACGCTGCAATCACGGCTGTTTTTACCAGCGGATTTTCGCTGGCTGCAATTTTTCCCACCACACGGGACAGGCGATGCTGTGGCACCACTTTTTGGGCCTGGATAAACAGTTGTTGTTTTAGACGCGATGTGATGCTCAAGATGGCACCTCTCCTGTAGCGATTGGACTATCGAGGCGGTTGCCCCATTCACTCCACGCACCATCATAGGCTCGAATATTCCAGCCGAATAAGCGACCCAGAATATAAGCCAGACCTGAACGGTGATGGGACTGACAATACACCACAACCGGCTGATCCAGATCAAATCCCAGTTGTTCCAGACGCTGCTGAGTACGTGGTAAAGGATGTAATTTTAAATGATTTTGCCGGTTAAGGGCAGTACTCCACTCAAAATGACGTGCGCCCGGGATGTGACCACCGCGTCGCGCAGCCAGACGCAGGCCAGTGTATTCATCTTCTGTACGACAATCCCATACCTGAATTTTTTCATTTTCAATGAGTTGTTTTAATTCATCATAATCAATCTGAAACTCAGCCTTTCTTTCAAGATTGACTGGAACCAGATGATCGACAGGTATAAACGTTTCCTGATCTGATGAAGTCGGTAGTCCCGCACCCAGCCAGGCATGAATGCCGCCATTGAGTAAACTGGTATTTTCAAAGCCCATGCAATGCAGGTTCCAGAGCAGACGCCCTGCCCACGCACCGCCTTCATCATCATAAGCTACGACATGATGTTCAGGAGAAATATTCAGGTAACGAATTAAAGCTTCCAGCCCTTCTGCATCCGGTAACAGGCCCATGGCTGTTTCTTCCTGACGAACCAGCAGCTTGGGTTGCAGATGTAAGGCATGTGGAATATGCAATTGTTCATAAACCGACGCCCGGCTTAAATCAACAATTCGAAGTTTTTCATTTCCCAAATGTGGAACCAAATCTTCTGCTTCAATCAGCAGACCAAAGTCAAAGGCGGAAGCTGTCATCTTAGTAGTTGTCATTGCGGTCAAATCCTTTTGATCTTAGCACAGCTCATTTTTTCAATTATGTTGTTTTTATCTAGATCCTTAGCATAATTTTAGCTAAAGCTGATTTAAGAAAGACCATCATCCAAGAAAAAACCGCCTCATGATTGAAGCGGTTTTTTGAATCAAGCAGAGATTTTTAGGCAGGTTCTGAGATATTGAACACCTGACGCAAATATGCCAGGAAAGTATCATTATCCGTCATGGTTTTTCCTGGGCTATCGGAGATTTTCGCTACCGACTGACGGTTGCATTCCACCAGTTTCAATACGATATTTAGCGGCGTCTGCCCCATGTCATTGGTCAGATTGGTGCCGATCCCGAAGCTGACCTGAAAGCGATCTTTAAAGTATTGATGCAATTTCCAGGCTTTTTCCAGATTCAGGCCATCACTAAAAGTCAGCATTTTGGTTTTGCTGTCAATTTTCAGCTTTTTATAGTGAGCATAAGCCTTGTCACCCCATTCATAGGGATCGCCACTATCATGACGCAAGCCATCAAACAGTTTGGCAAAGTACAGGTCAAAGTCACGCAGGAAAGCATCCATACCGACTACATCGGTCAAGGCAATTCCAAGATCACCACGGTATTCCTGTACCCAGGTTTCCAGGGCGGCTTTCTGGAAATTACGCAAACGCACATCCAAGGCCTGAAAGGCTTGCAGAAATTCATGTGCCATGGTGCCAATCGGAGTAATACCCAATTCTTTGGCTAAGTACACATTACTGGTCCCACGGAACACGTGCGGTGCAGCTTTATTAAATTCTTCGACGACATGCTTTTGCCAGTCAAAACTATAACGGCGGCGGGTACCAAAGTCCGAGACTAGGAATGGCGGATCATTCGGATCTTGTGATGCATCATATTGTTTCAGCAATTCGATTTTAGCCTTAAGTCGACGCTCACCTTCAGCCAGTACTTCAGGTGTACGGATACGACTGAAATACAGTTCATTCACAATGGCCAGTACAAAAATTTCAAACATCATTGCCTGAACCATGGGGCCTTCAATAGTAATATCCAGGCGGCCTTCATTGTCGACGGTGGCCTTAATAAAACGGCGTTTGAGCTGGAATAGTTCCAGATAATCCACAAAATCGCTTTTGATAAAACGCAGGCTGCGTAAATATTGTAATTCGTCTTCTTTAAATTGGAGCTGACACAGCAAATCCAGTTGATGATTCAAATCATCCAGAATATCCGTCAGCGGATATTCCGTATCTTCCAGGTTACGACAACGGAAATGATAGACACTATGCGTTTGTGGAAACTTGTGTAATACCACTTGTAGCATGGTGAATTTATACAAGTCAGTATCTAACAAAGAGTGGATAATTGGAGCCATAACTAAGGGAAATATCGCTGTGCTTATCCCGCATTAAAGCATAAAAGTTTAGGCAATATTGCAGGATTTACGTACAGCTAGCTGAATTATCGACAAAAGTTCAAGAAAATAAACTGCTTCCTGCTCGGTTATTTGACTGCTTTCAGCCCGTTTTCCTGTTCCTTGATAATTTTCTGTAGCTGCTTTTCCTGACCGATCACCTTGGCAAATTCAGCTGTGGTTTTTTGCCCGGTTTTCTTGGCTTGGGCATCACAGTCGACCTGACGCAGCTGTTTGGCAATGGAGAATTCCATTTTGAACAAGGCACCCATCAAGGCGGTATTGCCACGGTTGTCCCGGGCGCAGCGGTCTGCCCCTTTGGCCAGTAAGGTAGTCACGATATCCTGATGGCCATAATAGGTCGCCATCATCAACGGGGTATAGCCGTCTTTATTGCGTACATCGACTGGAAAGCCGTGTTTTAAAAATTCATTGATCACTTCGCTATTGCCGATTTTAGCAGCAGCAAAAAACAGATCGATCAATTCCTGTTGTGAGGTCATCTGAACGTTAGCCGCAGCTTTTGCAGGGGAGACATTCTTCACTTCAGCAGCAGTTGCGAATGCGGAGCTAAAGGCAAGAATACTGGCTAAAAATGCGTGTGGCAGAACTTTCATGATGAACTCCAACAGAAATCGAAAGGAAAATTTAAGTCTTGAAAGACTCAATTGACCTGAGATGGAATAAAAAACGGAGTGCCTGTAAAACTCCCCCTAGGGTGCAGGAAAGGTTTGGAGTATTACAGGACTTTTTGGAGGTGATGCGCTAGGCCCTAGTCACCAGTTCTTCAAGACCAATCGGGATTAGTCTTTTAATTTTGCAGCTTTGGCTTTAACGATGGCGATGTCACCATTTACAGCTTTAGTCATGCGCATACCGTAGTCAGCATCTGCCTTATAGAAGTAAGACAACATGATGTGCTTGGTTTCTGAATCTTTGACATTGCCCAGATCAGCCGCCAGGTTCATGATCAGGTCATCTTTCTCTTTGGCAGTATATGAACGGTACAAGTCACCTGCTTGCTTGAAGTTTTGCTCTTTAGTAGCGATCTGTTGCACATGACCAGTCAATGGCGTTTCAACTGCACGCGCTTTTTCAGTCGCCGGTTTTGGCTCTTTACGGCTTGGCTCGTAGTTCACATCAGAATCACGTTCAGACACATTCATGTGACCTTCCTGGTTATTGTTGTTCACATTCACCACAGGACGGTTTACCGGAATTTGCTGATGGTTCACACCTAGACGGTACATTTGTGTATCTGAATAAGAGAAGATACGGCCTTGAAGCAAACGGTCTTCAGAGGGTTCGATACCTGGTACCAGATTACCTGGTGCAAATGCAGCCTGTTCAGTTTCATTGAAGAAGTTCTTCGGCATACGGTTCAGCGTCAATGTACCGACTTTTACTTCTGGAACCAGATTGGTTGGCCAGATTTTGGTTGGATCTAGCGGATCGAAATCAAAGCTGTTCAGATCTTTAGGATCAAGCACCTGAATATACAGATCCCATTTCGGGAAATTACCTGCATAGATGTTGTTATAAAGATCATTGGTCAAGTGATTGAAATCTTTACCTTGTTGCGCAGCCGCTTCTTTGACATTTAAGCCCTTCACGCCCTGTTTAGAGCGGAAGTTGAATTTCACGTACTTGTATTCGCCTTTGTCGTTATACAGTTTGTAGGCATGTACACCAAAACCGTCCTGTTCGCGGTAGCTGGTTGGGACACCTTGCTTGCCATAAACATAAGTCAGCATGTTGGTTGCCCAAGGCTGGCTAGACAGAAAGTCAAACACACGGTTGGCATCTTGTACGTTGGTGACGGGGCTTGGTTTCATCGCGTGGATGAAGTCCGGGAATTTGATCGCATCACGGATAAAGAAGACTGGTGTCTGGTTACCGACCAAATCCCAGTTACCTTCCTGAGTATAGAATTTGATGGCAAAACCGTGCGGATCACGTAGGGTTTCTGGTGAACCTTTACCATGAATGACAGTAGACATGCGCACAAAAACTGGAGTTTTAGTACCGGCCTTGAATAAAGAAGCAATTGTTAAATCAGACAGATCTTTCGTCGTAACGAATTCACCATAAGCACCCGTACCACGTGCGTGTACGACACGTTCAGGAATGCGCTCACGGCCAAAACGTTGCAGTTTTTGAACCAGTTGTACATCCTGCAGCAAAGTTGGACCTTGTGGACCCGCAGTGATCGAGTTCTGGTTATCACCGACTGGTGCCCCGTTATCTTTGGTTAATGGTGCAGCTTGTGCAGCTGTCACCGTTGCAAGCATTGCAACAAGTAATGAACGCTTAAACATTTCTAAATCTCTCAATTTAATACCTTTCCTGCATGCAGCTAAGATACTTGAGAGCAAAAAATAGATAAAACAGATAATTTTTATGATTATGATCGTGTTTTTAGATAGTTTAAAATATTATCAATGCTAATCAATCAATTAAGCCCATTTTTTAGACATTAACTTAATAACAGATGAGTCTGATCTTGCTACAATGGCGGCAATTTTGAATCTGACTAAAATTGATTATGCGTGCATTATTACAACGGGTACTGGAAGCCAAAGTCGTGGTCGATGGTGAAACCACCGGAGAAATTGGCAAAGGTATTCTGGTTTTTCTAGGTTTAGGTAAAGAAGACAATCTGGAAAAAGGCAAAAAACTGATTGATAAGATATTGAAATACCGTTTCTTTGATGATGAGCAGGGCAAGATGGGCTGGAATGTCAGTCAGGCCGGTGGTGGTTTACTGCTAGTGTCCCAATTTACCTTGATGGCGCAAACTCAAAAAGGCTTACGTCCGGATTTTGGTCCCGCCATGCCGCCAAGCGATGCCAAGGTCTTGTATGAACAGCTGGTTGAATATGCGCAGAGCCAGTTCGAAAATGTACAAACCGGTATTTTTGCGGCCGATATGAAAGTGCATCTGGTCAATGATGGGCCGGTAACGTTTAATCTGGAAGTTGAATAAACCGTCATTGTTCCAAAATGAAAAAAGCCCTCTTGATGAGGGCTTTTTTATGATAATCCTTCCCTAGCCCCTCCTTTAATTAAAGCAGGGGGATTAGGAGTTATTTACCAGTTTTTTCTTTAATAAACTGACGTGCCATTTTCACTTTTTCTTTAACTGGTTTTGGCAGTTTAGGTGGAATCATTTTCGCAACCTGGTTAAACCAGACCAGCAGACCAAAATCACCTTCCATTTTAATCGTGCCACTTTGCATACCGGTCATGAATGCAGTCGGATCACCTTTGAGCAACGTTTTTACGCCCTGTTCACTGTCAGCAAATTGCAGTACAAAATCAGCTTTTTCTGCATCACCTGAAACGGTATCGATATGACCATTATTCACAACGATCTGACGTGCCATTCCTTCATCTGTTCCGATCTGGATACGGAACTGGCGTTCATGTACCAATTCAATAAATTTCGGACTGGTACGCGCTAACTGCTTCATACGTAATGCAAGACCTGCGACCAGTAAATCAAGTGGATCGGTACTGAGGTCAACCAGAGGAAGTTTGAGCACAGGAATGGAGGACAGTTTCATGGAATTATGCCTATTCTAATTGTACGAAAATTGACAAATATCCTAGCATAGATCAAAGCCAGGCAGATGCAGGACTTTGTATCATATTTCTAAACGAAAAATGCACCCGCAGATGCATTATTTCGCTGATATTAGAGAACTTAACGGCTAGATAGCTGCTGCTGGTCATCTTCATACACTGGTGTATGTTCGATATAACGGCGTTTAGCCAAAGCACGCTCTGCACGTCGATCTTCACGCAATAACAGTAAGGTCACTACGACCATCACGGCCGTTAAAGCTGTCAGATAGCTATATGTCATCGGGAGCTCAAACAAGGCTTGAGTACCTACTCGAATTACTTCGATCAGGCCCCAGGCCAGCATTCCCGCAGCCATAAAACTTAACCAGCGACGATAAGGCGAGAAGAAAACAGCAAGCACAGCCGCGGCGACTAAACTAAAGCCTACGAGAGTTGCTAGATTCGCTGTTACCATATAAACCCCTCCATCCAAAAGGATAGTGTGTATGCTTGATATTGCAACCGTCCTACCTATTGAATTTCGTTAAATCAATAAAATGGAATGTGTTGATTTGTATCTCTATGCATGCATTATGCTGAGTTTTTTGCATAAAAAAAGTCCTGTTTTCTCCCCTTACGACATACTCTGTCGCGATATTATTTTGTCATTACATTTTTTATTTTCACAGTATTTGTGGATCAATTGCTGCGCCGATGTTGGCGTGTCATTACAAAATCATATGCCCTTTCATCGACTTAAAAAAAAATATTTTCCGTTTAAGATGATCGGGGTATTTATAGACAAGCTGCGCCGTCCCTCGATAAAAGTTAAGCTAAAAATATAAAAAAACGCGACCCTAAGGCCGCGTTGGATTTCACCGAAAAGCTATGTGTTACGCGCGGCTCAGATCTTTATCATGTACACCGAGCAGGTAGAGCACACCATCCAGACCCACGCTGGAAATGGCCTGATTGGCATTCTGACGAACCAAAGGCTTGGCACGGAAAGCCACACCTAGGCCCGCAATTGAAAGCATTGGCAGGTCGTTGGCACCATCACCTACAGCAATGGTCTGTTCCAGAGAAATTCCCATATTGTCGGCAATTTCACGGAGCAATAAAGCCTTACGTGCGCCATCTACGATATGGCCTTTGACTTCACCCGTCACCACGCCATCCTGCACATCCAGAACGTTGGCATGAACTTCATCAATTCCCAGTTTGGCTTGCAGATATTCTGCAAAATACTGGAATCCACCAGACAGAATTGCGGTACGGTAGCCCAGTGCTTTCAGGGTTGAAATCAGGCGTTCTGCACCTTCAGTCACGGTCAGACGCTCAGCAATTTTTGGCAATACCGATGCATCCATGCCTTTTAATAAAGCAACACGGGCACGGAAACTTTGCTGGAAGTCCAGCTCGCCCTGCATCGCGCGTTCAGTGATTTCAGAGACTTGGATACCGACACCAGCTTCGATCGCCAGCTCATCAATGACTTCCTGCTCGATCAGGGTCGAGTCCATGTCAAAGCAGACCAGACGACGGTTACGGCGGTAAGCATTATCTTCCTGTACTGCCACATCGACATTCAGGTTATTCGACAGGCTTAAGCAGGCTGCACGCATGGCTGCTGCATCCAGCATCTGGCCTTTCAGACCAAACTGTACACAGGCACGTTTAGGGCCAGTATTGGAACCATCCAGCTCAGGACGGCCAGAAAGACGGGTCACGGTTTCAATATTGAAGCCCTGACTCGACACGATTTTGGTCACGGCTTGCAGATGAGAGGCATTTAATTCCGGGGCCAATGCCGTTACGATATAACGCGTGCGGCCACCCTCTCTTACCCACTGTTCATATTCAGCAGCAGAGATTGGTTTAAAGCGCACTGTTAACCCGATATCATGTGCTAGAATCAGGATTTCCTTCATGGCTAATGCTGTTGCAGTTTGGTCATCAGACGATACAACAATACCTAAGGTCAGTTGATTATGAATGACCGCTTGCCCCACATCTAGAATCTGTAAGGAATGAGCGGACAAAACCTGCATTAATCGTGTAAATTGATTAGGCTGGTCGGGTCCTAAGAATGATATAAGAATGATTTCTCGCATGAATTGACTCGGGTCTGAGCTACAACTATTGTTAGAATCATAATCGAAATTGAACAGAATTGCCTTGGAAGTTTACGTTGAATGCGCCTAGACAAGGGCTATTTGCTAGCCTACTGATTGTAAGTTTTGCTCTGCATACCTTTTTACTGGTATTGGCAACGACTCACCAACTGAATGATAACCGTGCCAACCAGGGACAGCTCATGACGAGCCAACTGGTCACAGACAGCCTGGCGGAGCTTGAACCGGCGAACCGCGTTTCTCTGGCACTTCTGGCCAACCGTTATGCGACTAACCCAAGCGTTGCTTCAATTCGTATCCTGGATGCGAATGGTCAGGTTTTAGCCACTGGTGGGCTGACCAAGACCCGTGATGGGGAAGTTTTTGTCCGTGATGCCCTGCAAAACGAGAAAAAAGTCGGTGTGATTGAAATCACCCTGATTGAGCCAAGTATTGGTGAAATTCTCCGGACTCAATGGCTTGCCATTCTGTTCTCTTTCATTATTCATGGTTTGCTTTGGGTCGGTTATCGTGCGGTAGCGCGTCCAAGCCGTACCGAGTATCTGGCACGTATCAATAATGAATCGCGACTGAAATTCGAGATTCAGACTTTAACTCAGGCATTAGAACAGGAAAAGCATAATGCTGCCCTCGCCATTGCCCAGGCACAGCAAGCCCTGAAAAACAAACCGAAAGAAAAAGACAGTAAACCTGTGGTCCTAGATACCGATAGCCTGAGCTTGAACATTCAGTTCTATGATCCAAAACAGTTGCTAGATAGTGTGAATAAGACGGTATCGGTTCCTTATTTCAATCTGTGCCAGATTTTCCTGAACAAAGCTACTGAACTGTGCATCCAGCACTACAAACTGAACAGCACGGATATTTGTACCGTACACAAGTTTGATGAAAAAGGTGCCAGTATCAGTATTGCGGCAGAGAAGCCAGATGCCCTCGCCTGTCTGACCATGATCAGTTCAGTATTCCAGTTGCTTTCAGAAGTCCTGTATAAGCGTTATCGCGAAGAAAAACGTTTTGTCCTGCAGACACGTAGCGCAATTTCTTCAGCCGTTGAAGAAATGCAGCTTAATTCCGTTCAGGCTGCAGAACGTCTGGTTCAGCAACTAGTCGCTAAGGAAAGTGCACTGCATGTTCCTAATGCCCTGTTGAAACAAATCGCGGACCACTTTGAGCTGGTCAGCATGCCAAATCCGACCAATGTTCTGACCCGTCATGCCTTTGTGGTCAATGGGATGGATGCGGAAAGTGCTGAACTAGCGCAAAGCTTCAGAACCGAGATTCTCAAATCGAAACAGTCTAAAGCGTCCTAAGTCACAGAAAGCAAAAAGCCCGATTGAATATCGGGCTTTTTATATGAGAGAAATAAAATCTTCAGCAGTCAGGATGTTATCTATCTGCGGAAGTATCTTGTGCTGATGCAGATTCAATTGTCTTACTTTTGGCGGCCCAGTACGTCGCCAAGGCGGGTCCAGAAATGTTATGCCATAGGCTGAAAATAGCACTTGGAACCGCAGTGATGGGAGACGCGGCAAAATGGGTCGCAGCCAACGCTACCCCTAAACCAGAATTCTGCATTCCCACTTCAATCGAAACCGCGCGACAATCGATTTCTGCCAGTTTCAATATTCGGCTTGCCCAATAACCCAACAAGTAGCCCATTCCATTGTGTAAAGCCACAAGACCCAAAATCATTAACCCGGATTCCAGAATCTGGGTTTTACTGCCAGCAATAATGGCCGCCACAATTGCGACAATGGCAATCACCGAAATTACTGGCATTACTTGGATATAGCCTTCTACCTTGGTTTTTAGAAGGGCACGGACAATCAAACCTAAAATGATTGGAAACAGCACCACTTGTAGAATCGAAATCAGCATAGATAAGGCATTAATTTCAATCCATTGGCTGGCCAGCAGATAAAAAATTGCCGGAGTCAAAAGCGGTGCCAATAAAGTTGATACCGAAGTACACGCCACAGACAAGGCCGTATTGCCTTTGGCCATATAGGTAATCACATTAGATGCCGTGCCACCTGGACAGCAGCCCACCAGAATCACACCAATCGCAATTTCAGCCGGAAGCTGGAATAGCTGACAGAGCAAAAAGGCTAACCCTGGCATCACCATAAACTGAGCCACGACCCCAATCGCAACGGCCTTGGGACTTTGCAAGATACTTTTAAAATCACCTGGCGTCATGGTCATGCCCATGCCGAACATGATCAGACCCAGCATCCAGGGAATATAGGCGCGTAACCAGACAAAAAGATCCGGCAGCATCAAGGCAATGGCTGAAAACAGAATGACCCATAGAGCAAAGGTCTTTTGGACAAACTGGCTAAATTGAAGAAGTGCTGACATGGGAAAATCCAAGTGTCATGAAAAAGAAATCAAGGCATCTGTGGATGCCTCAAAGTAAACAAACCATTGCATAATGGCAAATGGCCCTAAACGCCTTAAGTTAGCACTTAGGCGGCATTAATAATATCTTTCAGATAAATCCGTTTTACACCCTGTGCCAGCATGTCCTGCCAGGCATGTTGTAGCGAACCGTTCAGGTCTATGCCTTTGGTGGCATCCGCAATGACATAGGCCTTAAAGCCGAGTTTGCAGGCATCCATCGCAGTCCAGGCCACACAAAAATCAGTCGCGATACCCACGATGAATACGGTATCAATACCGCGCTCACGTAAATAGCCGGCCAGACCGGTACTGGTTTTTTGATCAGCTTCCATAAAGGCGGAGTAACTGTCGATATTTTGATGAAAGCCTTTGCGGATAATCAGTTGAGCTTGCGGAAGGTTCAGCTCCGGATGGAATTCAGCATCCTCAGTCCCTTGTACACAATGACTCGGCCAAAGGACCTGAGAACCATAATCCAGCTGAATCGTGTCATAGGCTGCTTGAGCAGGATGATTGTCTGCAAAGGAGATATGTTCTGCCGGATGCCAATCCTGAGTCAGCACAATATTCTGAAAGTACTGCCCCAATCGGTTGATATTCGGAATAATCTGATCGGCATTGGTAACAGCCAGATTTCCACCCGGGGTAAATCCTTTTTGTACATCCACCACAATCAGCGCCGCATTTTGCATCATTTTCATCCCTTGAAATCTGAGTTTGCATCCAAGCATAGCTTAAAACTAAAGAAAATTTTTAGCCCTTTAGGTAAAAATAGAATGACTCTGCATTCTGATAAAACGCATGATGAGTTAACTGTAAAAGCTATTGCTCTCCAAAACATAGAAAGAATTTGTCTTAAGCTGAACTGATACTGGAAAATAAAAAGCCTGCATCAGTGCAGGCTTTTCGGATATTCATCTTTTTATTTTTAAACCTTGGTACGGCTGACCAGGAGTAGCATACATACCGCAGAGATTACGATACATGGAATCGCTGCCGAGATCACCCCTGCTGCACCGAAGCCTGCTGTCAGTAGCTGACCCGCAATTGCAGGGCCAAGCATGGCGCCGATACGGCCAACTGCGGAAGCAACACCTACCCCTGTACCACGTACTTCAGTTGGGTAAACGATACTACCGAAGGCATAGAGTACACCCTGACAGCCAATCACAAAGGCACCTGCCAGTGCTGCGGCCATGTACATTTGCTCAAGTGAGCTTGCACCGTTCAACGCTAATAGACCCGCCAGGATACCGCCGTACATCAATAGAATGACATACGCTTTTTTCAGGCGATCCGTCAGCATACCCAAAATCACGGTACCAATCGTTGCAGTCACCATAAAGTAGAACTGTGCAGTTGAACCATCTTTACGGGTGAAGCCCAGTTCCATGAACAATGATGGCAACCAGCTCAACATAATGTACACCACCATCAGGGTGAAGAAGTAGCTCACCCAGATGCAAAGCGTACGAAGCAAGTTGTCAGAGTTAAACAGATCCTTGAATGAACCCTGAGGAGATGCTGCACGTTCCGCGGCTGTCTTGTTTTGTGTCTTTAAGTATTCTTTAGATTCAGGCAGACACAACATCATCAGTGGAATCACGATGATGGGTAATAAACCACCTAAGTAAAAAACATTTTTCCAGTTTGCACCGAATTCAGTTGCTGCGATTAAAGACAAGATTGCTGCACCGACTGGCATACCACAGTACATCAGGCCCACGGCACGTCCACGGTTTTGTGGAGCCACGGCTTCAGAAGCCAGCGTGATTAAGATTGGCATTGCACCGCCAAGACCCGCACCCGCCAGAAAACGAACTGCCAGCAAACTGTGGAAACTGTTCACCCACACGGTACATAAGGTAAATAGTGCAAAAATTGCGGTTGACCAGATTAAAACTTTCTTACGACCAATACGGTCCGCGAATCGACCACCGACCAGTGCACCAGGCAATAAGCCCAGAATCCCTGCACTAAAAAACACACCCAATTGTGAGCTATCAAGACCAAAGTGCTCACGAATACCAGCAGCGGCAATCCCGGCAGCCTGAATATCCAGGCCTTCAATCACAGCGATCAGAAAGCAGATCCCTACCGTGATGATCGCGTGCTTATTGTCTGATTTTTCCATTGGAATATCCTTGTTCAATCAGCGTTCAAAAGAGAGGCCATCATCTATGAGCCGCTAAAGAGAATTAACTACCAATAAGTTGAACAATTTGCTCGGATATACTGAAAAATCCAGAAAATTGATGACTTTAAGATGCTGTTCGATAAAGTCAAAAAAGCAATTAATGAGAAGTATTAAAATCCCAGTATTTTTGGATTTAGACTTATACATCAAACTCGGAAATTCAACAGTGAGAAAAATTCGGGGCCGATCACTAATACGAAAAAAAGATTAGTTCAGGCATTTTTGCTTTTTATTCCTCATAAATGAGGTTTATTGTTCGATATATTTTAGCTCTTAATTCATCGAATATAAATATTAATACTCCCCTAAAACGCCATAAAAGAATGTTTTCTAAATCTATTTAATTCACTTAAGTGACTTATTCTGTGTATTTTTTCCTGAAAAAATGAATTCATTAGCTTTCATACTGCTGGAGGATAAAGGATGATTTGGGCAGCAAAAAATCATAACGATTAAAACTTGATTGTTGCCTAGAGGCTTTGTATAAAGAATTCAGTGGCTTTTACTAAAGCATATTGTTCTTATGCGTTTGATCAGTCATAATTTGCATAAGCAATATTCAATTCAGTGCAAATCTATTGAATTTGCTACAAATCAAAATACAAACCCATCCCAAATATGTTTTCTCATTCTCTTCGGATGGACAAATAGGATAGTTTTTTAAAATGACTCAGCAAGCACAGACCATTCAGGGTTCCATTGTCGCAATCGTCACCCCCATGTTTGAAGATGGCAGCGTAGATTGGAAGGGTCTCGAGAAGCTGGTTGAGTGGCATATTGCAGAAGGCACCAACAGTATCGTCGCGGTTGGTACTACTGGTGAAGCATCAACGCTCAGCATGAGCGAGCACACTCAAGTGATCAAAGAAATCATTCGTGTTGCCAACAAACGTATTCCTATCATTGCCGGTACAGGCGCAAACTCGACTCGTGAAGCAATCGAGCTGACTCAGGAAGCCAAAGAACTTGGCGCTGATGCTGCCCTGCTGGTTACTCCTTACTACAACAAACCGACTCAGGAAGGTTTATACCAGCATTATAAAGCCATTGCTGAAGCGGTTGACCTACCTCAAATTCTTTATAACGTTCCAGGCCGTACTGGCGTGGATATGGCTAATGAAACCGTGATCCGTCTGGCAGATATTCCACAGATCGTAGGCATTAAAGATGCAACAGGTGATGTAGCCCGTGGTGCTGCCCTGATTGAAGGTCTGGCAGGTAAAAACATGACCGTTTACTCAGGTGATGATGCAACTGCCTATGAGTTAATGGGTCATGGTGCCAAAGGTAATATCTCTGTGACTGCCAACGTTGCACCTAAAGTCATGAGTGAAGTATGTGCTGCAGCCATTGCAGGCGATGCTGCATGTGCTGAAGAGCTCAATGCTCAGGTTGCAAATTTACACAATATTCTATTTTGCGAATCAAACCCAATTCCTGTGAAATGGGCTCTCCATGATATGGGCTTAATTGGTACAGGTATTCGCCTTCCATTAACACCACTTGCAGAACAATATCGCGCTCCGCTTCATGAGGCACTTGTAGAAGCGAGCGTCATTAAATAAAGAGCAACGATTATGCAATTACGTTTAGGACTTACCCTGGCACTTTCAGTATTCAGTTTAGCAGGTTGTAGTTCAATGGCCTTTAAAAACGGTACCTTGGACTATAAAGAAACAACCACGCTGCAACCATTGCAATATCCTGAAGGGTCAATGGTTCGTCCTGCAACGCCTTTGTACCCTGCTCCAACAGTGGATCCGCTTGCCCTGGAAAATGCACCAAAGCTTGAAAATCAGCGTGGTAACCGCTTTGCGATGCCACGCCCTACTGCACAGCCAGTAAATTCAACTCAAGCAGATGAAACTCAAGAAAATTTTTCAGGAAAGCCGCAATTAGTCACTGACGGAAATCAAAATCCACTGCTCAAAATTGATGGAAATGCTGCTACAATATGGCAATACACTCTTGCCACGCTTAGCAGCCTTAACCATTCTATCGTTGGTCAAAATAAAGATCGTTATGAAGTAACGATTCAGGTTGATCAGCAAACCTATGTTTTAAGACTCTCTCCCGCAGGTTCGAGTAACACCCTGGCTGTGTTTAATCCCGATAACAGTTTTGCCGACCGCGAAAAAGCAGCAGAACTGTTAAACCAGATTTACCAAAATTGGCCAGCCTAGACATTTTCTAGGCATTTTTTTTTGTAGAAGGTTCCCTCATGTTAAAACAAACCTTGCTCTATACTGGTAAAGCGAAATCTGTCTATACCACGGACAGTGAAGACCACCTGATTTTAGTTTTTCGTGACGATGCGTCCGCATTCAATGGCGAAAAAATCGAACAACTGGATCGTAAAGGTAAGGTGAATAACCGTTTTAACGCCTTCATCATGGAAAAGCTGGCTGCTGCTGGTATTGAAACTCATTTTGAGAAACTGCTGACACCAACTGAAGTGTTAGTGAAAAAACTTAAAATGATTCCAGTAGAATGTGTGGTACGTAACTATGCTGCGGGTTCTTTATGCCGTCGTCTGGGTGTAGAAGAAGGTAAAGAATTAACTCCTCCTACATTCGAATTGTTCTTCAAGGATGACGCGCTAGGCGATCCAATGGTGAACGAATCTCAAGCGATTGCTTTAGGTTGGGCGACTGCTGAACAACTGGCAAAAATGAAAGAACTGACTTACCAAGTGAACGATGTGCTTAAAGCATTATTCGAAGCGGGTAATATGCTTCTAGTTGACTTTAAACTTGAATTTGGTGTGTTCCACGACCGTATCGTACTGGGTGACGAATTCTCTCCAGACGGTTGCCGTCTATGGGATAAAGACACCAAGAAAAAACTGGATAAAGACCGTTTCCGTCAAGGCCTAGGCGGCGTGGTTGAAGCGTACGAAGAAGTTGCAGCACGTTTAGGTATCAATCTTGAAGATATCTAAGCACTAATAGTGCTTCAAAGAACCGGGTTAATAGCCCGGTTTTTTATTGTCTAATCTTATGATCGAAAAAATGAATTTTATTAATAAAAATGATCGTTTTTACATTATTCAATGCATGCCTTAATATTACTGCATCCCAGCAACATCCCCAGCAGATGCAATCCATCTGATGTTGCTGACCAGATTTATACCCTTACCCTCTAGGATGTATCTCCCCCAAGACATCCTATTTCAGCCCAATTCTCCTTGAATTGGGCTTTTTTTTGCTTATTGCTGCTGTTGTTCCTGCTGCCAGCGACGTTGTTGCAGACGTTCGCCTTCTACTTCACGCTTATTACGTGCCGATTCGTACAGCTTGGTGCCTTTCAGCTCAGGCGGCAGGTAATCTTGCAGGACAAAATGTTCCGGATAGTTGTGCGGATACAGATAATTTACCCCATAGCCCTGCTCTTTCATCATTTTGGTCGGTGCATTACGTAGATGTAAAGGCACTGGCAAATTGGCCGTTTTTTCAGCCAGATCCATCGCCTTGTTAATCGCCAGATAGGTACTATTACTTTTGGCACTGGTCGCCAGGTAAACCGCACATTGTCCCAGAATAATCCGGCATTCCGGCATGCCAATCGCTTGAACCGAACGGAAGCATTCGCCCGCCAGCAACAAGGCATTCGGATTGGAATTGCCAATATCTTCTGATGCTGCAATTAGCATACGGCGGGCAATAAAGACCGGATCTTCACCACCTTTGAGCATACGTGCCATCCAGTACAGGGCAGCATCCGGATCACTGCCACGAATCGACTTGATGAAGGCCGAGACCAGATCATAGTGCTGCTCGCCAGATTTGTCATAACGGGCAATATTCTGCTGTGCGACTTTGACCACAATCGCATTGGTAATGATATTTTCCTGATCCGCCTCAAAAGTGCTGGCAATCAGATCCAGCAAATTGAGTGCCTTACGCGCATCCCCTGCGGCAAACTGCAATAAGGCGTCAAATTCTTCAATCTGGATATAGCGTTCCTGCAGAAATTTGTCAGTCTGAATCGCCTGAGTCAGTAAGGTCTGAATCGCTTCATCACTCAGTGCATTCAAGGTATAGACCTGACAACGTGACAGCAAGGCACTGTTGACTTCAAAAGATGGATTCTCTGTGGTTGCACCAATCAGAGTAATTTTGCCTTTTTCGACGGCATTCAGCAGTGCATCCTGCTGGGATTTATTAAAACGATGAATCTCGTCAATAAACACCACAGGCGTCAGCAGATCACCACTTTCTGCAATGACTTCACGCAATTCCTTCACGCCAGTGTTGAGTGCAGACAGGCTGATAAATGGCCGGTCCACCGCTTGGGCAAGTAGCAAGGCAATCGTGGTTTTACCTACTCCAGGTGGCCCCCAGAAGATAATCGATGGTAAATGCCCTTGGTCAATCATCTGACGTAGAGGTGCATTCTCTCCAAGCAAGTGATCCTGCCCGATAATTTCTGCAAGGTCGCGAGGCCGCAAGCGTTCTGGAAGCGGGATATGACTGTCTGACATCTTATTATTGGCTCAAATTAAATTCTGCTTTCATTCTAACACTGGTAGTTTTGATTCCAATATTTCAAACATTTATGAGAAAAATTTAATTTATGTATGAAAGCTCTATTTTTTTTACAATGAATGGATTAATCTTATGAAAAGTAGATAAATAGAACATGATTAATTACAGGTGAATAACCTTGTAAATTTCACATTGTCTCATATTAATTAGAATGGACTTGAGCAACTGATTGGATGCTCTTTGGGTGGTATCGGTGGGGATGCATGAAGCATAATAAATCTAGACGAACAACTGCAGAATGCGCTGAGTCGCTTATTTCAACCTCGATACAATCTTCTAATGAGCAACATGCAAAATTCAGATTATTACAGGATCTGATTAATGATGTGCCACATCCACTCTGGGTGCTGGGCAAGGATAATATTGAATATTTTAATCAGGCACTTTCGGATTATTTAGGCACTAATTTAAGTGAACATGGTCCTAAAGAATGGCAAAGCCTGATTCATCCAGATGATCAACCAGCCTTTTCTGAGCAATGGCATGCTGCCCTGAATCAGCAACAAGGCTTTAATACCCAGTGCCGGATTAAATCGGCCGATTCCAGCTACCGTATGTGTGCCTTGGCCATCAAGTTTCAGCATACAGCGGAACATCTGCTGCAATGGTCGGTATCCCTGACAGACATCCACGAATATTTCGAGATTCAGCAACAGCTGTCTCAGGTGATTTCTACCCAGAAAAATATGCTGGATGCCAGTGTCGACTGTATTAAAGTCATGTCTCCACAAGGCGAGATCCGTCATATCAATCAGTCAGCCTGTCATAAGTTAGGGATTGATCCTGAACAGCAGCCTACCCTGCATTCATGGTTAAATCTGTTACCCGCTGAAGTTAAAAAAACTGGACAACGCGCTTTAAAACAGGCTGCTCAAGGTTTAAATAGCCGTTTTGTAGAAAAAGCTCAGACAGAGGATCAGTACCCAGAATATTGGGATCATTTACTGACTCCGGTATTGGACGAAAATAATATTCCTCAAAATATCTTGTGTGTTTCGCGCAATATCAGTCAGCAAAAAATAGCCGAAAGCCGTTTAAAAGCCGTAATTCAGCGTGATGAGCTGACCGGACTGTATAACCGCAATGCCTTTTATAAGACCTTTAAACAGGTGCTGCTAAAAGCCAAGCAACAGCAAATGATGGTTGGCCTGCTCCTGATCGATCTGGACTATTTCCGGCATATCAATGACACCCTGAGTCATATTGCCGGAGATCATTTGTTGCATGTCTTGGGCAAGCGTTTTCAGGCCTGTTTTGGCTCCAACAATATAGTCGTTGCCCGTCTCGGTGGAGATGAGTTTGCCATTCTGGTCAAAAACTTGGAAAACGAAGCCCAGCTGATTAATACCGCACAACTGGCCTATGCTCAACTAGAACAACCAGTGAGTTATGTCGGCCATCGTATGAGTATCGGCATGAGTATTGGTTGTACCGTTTATCCGCGTGATGCCCAGAATAGCTCTAACCTGCTGAAATGTGCCGATATTGCCCTGAATGATCTGAAAAATAGTGGTCGTGGCGGGATTCGCATGTTTAATCAGGAGATGTTCAGATCACTGGAAAACATGACCAAACAACTGACGCTGGCACGCAAGATTATTCATGCGGATCAGATTATTCCTTATTATCAGCCTAAGGTTCGCCTCTCCGATGGTGAGGTGATTGGTTTCGAAGCCTTGCTGCGCTGGCAGGATCAGCAGCATCAGATCCAGTTACCCTCTCATATTTTTTCAGCTTTCCAGGACTATGATCTGGCTTCGCGCATCAGTGAAACCATGCAGCTGAAAGTCTTTGAGGATATGAGCCGCTGGCAGGCCGAAGGTCTGGATATTCTGCCAATTTCAATCAATGCAGCTCCAGTTGAATTCCTGCGCGATGACTATGCTGAGAAATTTCTGGCTCGTCTGTCCCGATTCGATATTCCTGCGCATAAGGTTGAGCTGGAAATTACCGAGCAGAGCTTGTCTGAAGGCGGAGCCAATTATGTGATCCGGGCACTGAACCTGCTGAAAAAACATGGAATTCATATTTCTCTGGATGACTTCGGTACCGGTCATTCTTCCCTGACCCGTTTGCAGGAATATCCGGTCGACTGCATCAAGATTGATCGCAACTTTGTAGAACGCATGAACAATGATCCGTCTGCGCTGGCCATTGTCAAAGCCATTACCCAGATTGGTTCCAGTATTTCTCTGGATGTATTGGTCGAGGGTATTGAAAATACTGAACAACTGGACACGCTGATCAATTGTGATTGCCAGATCGGACAAGGTTTTTATTTTTATCGTCCTATGTCCGGGTCTTCAGCACAGCAACTGCTACAACAGGCAGCTTAATTTTTTTATTTAATCATTTGACGGGGTTGGATTGCGCTAATCATTAGCGCACCCAGCGCACGATATATTCATCAATTTCATCTTCATCAATATCGACTTCACTTAAGCAGCGACCAGCAGCGGATTTTTTGGCCTGAATCACGCTTTGTCGTGAACCCGTCTTTAGATAATGCCAGGATGGCAGGCTTTTCCCTTCAGCAACTCGGCGATAAGCACAGCTTGAGGGTAACCAGTGAATAGTGTCCAGTTTCTCAGGTGTCAGCTGGATACAATCCGGCACATATTGCAGCCGGTTCGGATAATCCGAACAGCGGGCAGTTTTGCAGTCCAGTAATTTGCAAGCCACTTTGGTATAGGCGACTTCGTGGGTGTCTTCATCTTCCAGCTTGATCAGGCAGCAAAGCCCACAACCGTCACAAAGCGCTTCCCATTCTTCTGGCGTCAGCTCAGTGAGACTATATTTTTTCCAGAAGTATGGACGTAAGGCATCAGACATAATCAAAACGGCTATGGTAAAAATCAGCTTATTATACCAAGTCTCAACAAAGGAAATGTAGGGACATGAATCTTATTAATATCACGTAAACTATTGTTAAATCAGAGACAGTACATCAACAAAACACTAACAGTGCCCAAAATCGAATATTCCTATACTGGATTTGAGAATAAAAACACATGGAGAATTGATATGTTTCGCTGGGCTATTATTTTTGCTGTGATTGCCTTGATTGCCAGTCTACTTGGTTTCGGTGGAGTAGCAGGCTTATCTAAGGATTTCGCAATTATCTTATTGGTGATTGCCGTTATTCTTGCCATTGTTGGTTTCCTTTCTCGCGGCAAGGTCTAGCGACTGAGTTCTGCTTAAGGAAAAGTTTCCTACAGAAAAAACAAGAGCCATTTGGCTCTTGTTTTTTTATGCGCCCAAAATGAATTACGGTTTGATATGGCGTGGTCTGAAACCAGCAGCGACCAATGCGGCCAAATACGCCACGACTCCTACCACACATAAAATCAGCACTTCCAGTACACGCATCCACTGTGATACATCACCATTGTACCAGCTCAGTGCATAGGCCAAGGCTGCAATCATCACCACATTGGCAAACATGAATTGCATAAAGATTTTTTTCCAGTGTGCGCCAAAACGGAAAATATTGCGTTGATGCAGATAGAAATACAGCAGACCTGCATTGACCATGGCTGAACCGGTCGAAGCCAGTGCCAGTGCCATATGCTCCGCTTCCCAATGAATCAGCTTAAAGAAACCAATAAAGATCACGTTCAGAATCGCATTGGCTGCTACCGCCATTAAACCGACGCGTACCGGTGTACGAGTATCCTGCTGGGCATAGAAGCCGGGAGCAAAGACTTTAATCAGCATAAAAGCAATCACACCGCCACTCATACATTGCAATGCCAGCGCCGTCATCTGGGTATCTTCAAAGGTAAACTGTCCACGTTCAAACAATGCCTGAATAATCGGTGTTGACAGCATGAACAAGGCAATACTGGCTGGTAGACCCACCAGCACAATGACTTTCGCTGCCCAATCCATCATGTCGCGGAATTTTTCCGGATTCTTTTCTGTATGCTGTGTGGATAAGGACGGCAGAATCACGGTACCAATTGCCACGCCAATCAGACCCAATGGTAACTCGGTCATCCGTTCAGCACTATACAGCCACGACACTGAACCGTCCTGCATGAAAGAGGCCCAAACCGTATTCAGTAACAGGTTGATCTGGGTGACGGATACACCAAATAAAGCGGGTAGCATCAGTTTCATGATGCGATCCACCCCTTCATGCTTGAAGTCCACTTTCGGTGGAATCAGCAGGTTTTTACGCCATAACTCTGGAATCTGGATTGCCAGCTGCAAAATCCCGGCAATGACGACGGCCCAGCCTAGCGCCATAATCGGCTCTGCCATAAAAGGAGTGAGCCAGAGCGCACCGGCAATCATGGCAATATTCAATAAAACCGGAGCAAAGGCTGGCGTACTAAAAGAGCCATAACTGTTCAGAATACTGCTGGCAAAAGCCGTCAGTGACATAAATAGCAGGTAGGGAATGGTCAGGCGGAACATGTCTGTGGCCAGCGCAAACTTTGCTTCATCGCCATGAAACCCTGGTGCATAGATATACATGATCACCGGTGCGGCAATGATGGCAATCATGGTCAGGGTGGTCATGAAAGTGGCCAGACAGCCAAAGACCCGGCTGATCAGGATCTGCACTTCTACATGGGTGCGACTGGTCTTATATTCAGTCAGTACCGGAATAAAGGCTTGGGAGAATGCCCCTTCTGCAAACAGCCGTCTGAAAAAGTTTGGAATACGAAATGCCACCACGAAGGTATCGAAATCTTTACCGGCACCGAATACATTCAGTAAAACCACATCCCGGACCAATCCCAGAACCCGCGACAACATGGTCATCGCACTGACAATTACGGTCGAACGCCAAAGCGCCATCCTATTCACCTAATAATTAATTTGGGCCTATTGTAATGAAACTTGCAAAAGAAGTTCATTGCTTAATCACATGACTTCCTGAAGGGTCATGGGTTCTTATAATGTTGTAACTGGGCACGAAAAGCACACCAGTCAAAATATGGTCCCGGATCGGTTTTACGTCCCGGTGCAATGTCCGAATGTCCGGCAATATGCTGTTGCATTTTTGGATAATAGTCTTGTAAACAGGCGGTGACTTTGACCAAGGCATCATATTGTGCCTGTTCAAACGGCAGGTCATCACTGCCTTCCAGTTCAATCCCGATGGAATAATCATTACATTCTCTTTTGGCCAGATAGTTAGAACGACCTGCATGCCAGGCTCGGTCATTGAAATTCACAAACTGCAGCACTTCACCAGAACGCAAAATCAGCAGATGCGCCGACACCTGCATGCCTTCAATAGTCCGAAAATACGGATGCACTGACCAGTCCAGCTGATTCTGAAAAAACTGTTCAATATAGCCACCACCAAACTGTGACGGCGGCAGACTGATGTTATGGATCACCAGTAACTGGATGTCGGTATGTTCAGGCCGCTGATTAAAATTTGGAGAAGGGATCTGGCGCGCCCCGAGCAATTGCCCGTCCCGGATTTGAAACTCAGCTGCCTGTTGCATAAAACTGTCCTGTACAAAAATAAAATCTGCAATATCAGGATTGCAGCCGGCTTAATGCTAAAACTTTCATAGGCAAATCTCAATTCATCCCGGCAGGCTGTATGAAAAATCGCTCATTTTAATGTAACGGTGTTAAGATAACGCACAATTTTTCACGGCTAAAAAAGATACGGAAATACTCATGAGCATATCTCAGGCTTTGCTAGAACAGTCGATTCAGATCAATATTCAACAGGCACTCTCCGAAGATATTGGCGATGGTGACATTACTGCCCTGCTGACTCCTGAAGATGAACAGGCGACTGCCACGATTATTAGCCGTGAAGCAATGGTTCTTGCTGGTCAGCCTTGGGTCAATGCCCTGATTCAGGCCTATGATCCGAGTGTAGAAGTGATCTGGCTAAAAAATGACGGCGATCATGTCGCTGCCAATGAAGCTTTTCTAAAACTGGCCGGTTCTGCACGTAGCCTACTGACTGTAGAACGCCCTGCCCTGAACTTTGTACAGACGCTGTCTGCAGTTGCGACCAAAACAGCAACCTATGTCAAAGAGTTGGACGGTCTGCATACCAAGCTCTTAGATACCCGTAAAACGCTGCCAGGCTTACGTATTGCCCAAAAATATGCTGTTGCTGTCGGTGGTGGTCAGAATCACCGTCTGGGCCTATTCGATGCCTTTTTGATTAAAGAAAATCATATTATGGCAGCCGGCGGCATTCGCCAGGCGATTGCCATGGCCCACCAGATTGCACCGGGTAAACCAGTTGAAGTGGAAGTTGAAACCTGGGATGAACTGAATCAGGCCCTAGAAGCCGAGGCTGATATCGTGATGCTGGATAATTTCAGTCAGCAGCAAATGATTGATGCGGTCAAACATGTGGCTGGTCGCTGTAAACTGGAAGCCTCAGGCAATATCACCATTGATAACTTACGTGAAGTGGCGAGTACAGGCGTAGATTATATTTCGATGGGCGTACTAACCAAAGATGTCAAAGCCATTGACCTGTCGATGCGTTTTAATGGTTAAAGTCTTATTATTAAAAAAGGGTGCCATAGCACCCTTTTTCTTATTCTCAAGGATATAAATCATAGAGGTTGAATGGCCTCTACTCTGTTAATTGGTATCACTTCCTCGTTCCATATTTGCACCATCGCGGTTTTCATCACGAGAATTCGAATCGCAGGCAGTTAAACCCAGCACAGCAAATACTGAAAATGCCATTAACCATATTTTCATGTTATACCCCTCTGAATGAGATTTGGTTAAAAGATCATCGCTTAAAACAGAGGTTACACAGTAGACAGATCCTGTTCATTTTTTGTCAGGCAATGTGTAGGTACAATAAAAAACGCATCCGAAGATGCGTTTTTTACAACTTGAAAAGCTTACCAGCCCAAAGCTTCTTGCTGTTTCTTGATCAGTTCCTGAATCCCTTTTTCAGCCATGGCCAGCATGTCATTGCATTGCTCACGGGTAAATGGCTTATCTTCAGCAGTACCTTGGATTTCAATAAATTCACCTGCCTGAGTCATCACGACATTCAAGTCAGTCTGACAGTTTGAATCTTCTTCATAGCAAAGATCCAGCAAGACTTCATCTTTAAAAATACCTACAGAAATGGCTGCTACCAGACCTTTAAGTGGGTCCTGTTTAATTTTCTTTTTCTCAAGCAATACGTTCATGGCATCAATCAATGCTACGGCTGCACCCGTAATTGATGCAGTACGGGTACCACCATCTGCCTGGATCACGTCACAGTCAATGGTAATGGTATTTTCACCAAGTTTTTTCAGGTCGACCATTGAACGTAGGCTACGACCGATCAGACGCTGGATTTCCTGAGTACGGCCACTTTGTTTGCCGCGAGCAGCTTCACGATCACTACGGGTATGTGTTGAACGTGGCAGCATGCCGTATTCTGCTGTTACCCAGCCTTGACCCTGACCTTTCAGGAAACGTGGTACAGAGCTGTCCACACTGGCAGTACACAGCACTTTGGTATGACCAAATTCAACCAATACGGAACCTTCCGCATAACGTGTATAGTTACGGGTAATTTTCACTTCACGTAATTGATCTAATGCTCGTTGGTCGATACGCATAATAGGTCCTGCTGTTGACTAAAAATAATTGCGGCTCAGTATAACAGAAGCCTCCGCCAAGATTGGAACAGAGGACAGATCATTTACAAAATCACTGGACACGCTTTGCTTGTATAGATTTTTCAGTCCATCTGCGCTACTGCGATGGACAGATGTTTTTTGCTAAACTGCAAATCTGCCGAAGGAAGATCCCTATGTCTTTACGTGAAGAACGCAAGCACCAAAGCCGCCAGGCCCTCCTCGATGCTACCTTGGCATTGAGCAGCCGTGGCCATGCCTTTAGCAGCATCAGCCTGCGCGAAATCACTCATGAAGTCGGGCTGGTGCCTGCTGCGTTTTATCGACACTTTCAGAATATGGATCAGTTGGGGCTGGAACTTCTGGATCAGGTGTCAATTCATCTCAAAGGTGTGCTGAGTCAGTTGGGACCTGCAGATTTTTCTCTGGATGAGCTTTCAGCCAAAATCGAACTGTTTTTTCAGGCAGTCGATGCCCACCCCGAAGCCTGGACATTTGTCAGTGCCGAACGTTGGGGCGGTTCCAACATTCTCAGACAAGGGATTGAGCGGGAAATTCATTATCTGACCCAAGACTTGCGGCATACTCTGGAACAGATTCCAGCCGCCCAGCAATCTCCTTATCCAGCCGAATTAACCGCACTGGCACAGATTCTGGTTCCTCTCGCATTAAACTGGGCTATGGGCTGGATTCAGCTTCAGGCACAGCCTGATCCTGAACTGCGACAAACTCAGATAAATGACTTCAAAGCGCAAAGCCTAAAGCAGTTAGAACTGTTATTTCGTGGAATTTGATCTCAAGCCTGAGATCTCATCTGAGTGAAATCTATTTTACAATTCAATTTTATCCTGACATAAAAAACCCGCATATAGCAGCGGGTTTTTAGATTCATGCAGATCTGGTGTTATTTAGCTTTACGCTCTTTTTCAACCAGATAATTTACCACTTGAACCACTTTGGCATCATCGCCCTGAACCACATACTTACCATTTACGGTTACCGCTGGTACACCGCTCAACTGATAAGTCGCAGCCAGATTTTTGGCCTGTGCGATTTTTGAAGAAATCGGGAATGATTTATAAGTGGTATTAAATTTCGCTTCAGAAATACCATAACGGGTATAGAACTTGGCTAATTGAGCCTGTTCCAGAATTGGCTGTTTCTTCGCATGAATATCATGGAATAGCTGCAAATGTGCTTTTTGACGAACACCTAGAGCTTCAGACACATAGTATGCGCGTGCTGCCTGTTCCCATAGCGGATTCATCGCGGCTGGGGTACGCACGAAACGTACATCTTTAGGCAATTTTTTTAACCAGCTCTGCATGTGTGGTTCAAGTGAATAGCAGTGACCACAGCCATACCAGAAGAATTCACGGACTTCAATTTTCCCCGGCTTTTCAACTTTTACTGGATTCGCCAAGACTTGATAGTCTTGACCTGCTACAAAGTTGGCGGCCATTGCACTGCCAGAAAATGCCAAAACAGATGCGGCTACAGTGCCTAAAATAAATTTTTTCATTGGGATTATCGTCCTCTAAATCATTATGTCTAATTTATGGCTTCACTATAAAGTAATTATGCCGGTTTCGTTTTTATTCTGTGAACTTTTTTACAGCTTTTATCGCTTTTTTTTCCAGAATCGCTACACTAAACAAGTGTACTGATTTACAAGAAGTTAAATCTGTTTATACCGCCTCTGGGCGAACTTAAATTTTAAATAATCACGACTGATTGAGGTGACACCGATGTCGCAATTGAATGTTGATCCACAAGAAATTGCCAAGTTTGAAGCATTTGCAGCTATATGGTGGGATCAGCATTCCGAGTTCCGCCCATTGCATATGATCAATCCGCTACGTCTCAACTGGATTGATGAACATGCTGGTGGCTTGAGCGGCAAGAAAGTGCTGGATGTGGGCTGTGGCGGGGGCATCCTGTCAGAAAGCATGGCGCGCCGTGGCGCTCAGGTGCTGGGCATTGATATGGGCGAAGCGCCACTGAATGTGGCACGCATCCATGCTGAGCAGGAAGATGTTAGCAATATTGAATACCGTCAGATTCCGGTAGAACAGCTGGCAGAAGAGCAAGCCGGTCAATACGATGTGGTTACCTGTATGGAAATGCTGGAACATGTACCTGATCCAGCCTCTATTATTCAGGCCTGTTATAAACTGGCCAAACCGGGTGGTCATGTCTTCTTCTCGACCATTAACCGTAATCCAAAATCTTATCTGTTCGCGATCATTGGTGCAGAATATATCCTGCGTATGCTGGCCAAAGGTACACATGATTACAGCAAATTCATCAAGCCTTCTGAGTTGGCGCACGACATCCGTAATGCCGGTTTAAAACTGAAAGATATGACTGGCCTGCATTATAACCCGCTGACCAAGCGTTACTGGCTGGCACCGAATGTTGACGTGAACTATATGGTGTATACCGTTAAAGAAAGTGCGCAAGAGGCTGCCCAATGAAGGCGGTTCTATTCGACCTCGATGGTACTTTAATTGATACCGCAGCTGACTTTATCCGGATTATCCAGCATATGTGCCGTGAAGCCGGCCGTGACGTGGTGGAAGCTGATCTGATCCGTACCCAGGTTTCAGAAGGTGCACGTGCTATGGTCAAATTGGTCTATCCGGAACTGCAACTGGAAGACCCGGTTTTCTTGGATCATCGCCAGCGTTTTCTGGATATGTATGGTGCAGATATTGCTGTGGATACAGACCTGTTCAGCGGAATGTATCCTCTACTTAAAGAATTAGAGGAAAATGATATCCCTTGGGGAATTGTGACCAATAAACCGCGCTGGTTGAGCGAAGCTTTACTCAAAGCTTTAAACCTGACCGAGCGCTGTGCCGTACTGGTCTGTCCGGAAGATGTAACTCGAACCAAGCCAGATCCGGAGCCAATGTATCTGGCTGCCCAGCAGTTACAGCTGGCTGGAGAAGACTGTATCTATGTCGGTGACCATCCACGGGATATTGATGCTGGCCGCAATGCCAAAATGTATACCATACTGGCAGCATACGGTTATTTACCACTGCAATACAAAGATGACTTAACAGCCTGGCAAGCCGACTATATAGTGAATACAGTGAACGAGTTACACCAGCACATTCAAAAACTGGTCTTGAGCGAGCCAAGTGTCCTGTCTTGATTCCTGAAACTACTGAAGACACTTAACAATAATAATGAGGAGGTAGATAATGAAGTATTCAGAATATCAACCTCGCCCCGATCTGTTAAAAGATCGTATCATCCTGATCACGGGTGCGGGCGATGGCATTGGTCGTGCAGCAGCAATCAGCTATGCCCTGCATGGGGCAACTGTAGTTCTGCACGGGCGTACCTTAAACAAGCTTGAAGTCATTTATGACGAGATTGAAAGCTTAGGTGCGCCGCAACCTGCCATTCTCCCATTGCAGTTATCTAGCGCCTCTGAACGTGATTATGAATTATTGCTCGACACGCTCGATCGTCAGTTTGGCCGTCTGGACGGGATTTTGCATAATGCCGGTATTTTAGGCGAGCGAGTGCCACTGGCAGATTATCCGGTTAATGTCTGGGATGATGTCATGGCGGTTAACCTTCGTGCGCCTTTTGTGATTACCCAAGCCCTGTTACCCCTGCTGGAAAAATCCAAACATGCTTCTGTGGTCTTTGCCAGTTCCGGCGTAGGTCGTGAAGCCCGGGAATGCTGGGGCGCTTATTCAGTTTCAAAAATTGCCATTGAAGCAGTGAGCCAGTTATTTGCCAAAGAACGGGTCAATTCGAATATCCGTTTTAACTGTATCAATCCAGGCGCTACACGTACGGCAATGCGTGCCAAGGCTTATCCGAATGAAGATCCGAAAACCTTACCGACACCGGATTCCATCATGCCAGCCTATCTGTACCTGATGGGTGAAGATAGCTTGCATATGAACGGTCAAAGTATTGATGCGCAGGACTAATCTTTAATTGACACCTATTTAAAAGCCAATGTCCGCATTGGCTTTTTGTTTTTTTTAAACTCTATAAAGATAAGACCCATTTGAAAGTTGGCTTATTCTTCTGCCCAATTCATCCAGATTTCAGACTGAATCAGCCAGACCTTTCTTATTTCTACAATACTGTCTTTATTCAGTTCGCTGCAAATTCCCCTATACTAGCGCCAACAGATTTTTATTTGAGTGCAACATGACTGACTTAAACAACATCACCGTGACGACTTTGGAAGATGGCATGGTCTCTCTGCTGGTCGATCAGCAGCCGATCTCTGAAAAATACGGCATGAAGTTTGATGCCAGCATTGTCGATGACATTCAGGCACTCGAAAATGGTCAAAAACTGAAACTGTTTGACCAGTTTGTCTTTTCCCATACCGATCTGAATTTTGAACATTCCTATCATTATGTGACGGGTATCGAAAAGCTGGGCGATCGTTATCAGGTAGCGAAACACTTTGTCTATCGCATCAAGATCGAAGGTCAGCCTGAAATTGAACATGTGATCAGCAATCAGGGCAAAGCAATGACAGCAGAAGATGTGCGTACTTTTATTCAGGCACATGTACAGAAATCCCTAAGTGACTATACTGATCTGAACTATGCCTATTAAGATCGTTCATTAGATCCCGAAAGAGCACATTTACGGATGATGCTCTTTTTTTATCCTTAAATTCTTTAAAAAACAGACATAAATCGTTTTAACGAATCAATAATATAAAATTATTCGGTTTCTCAAATTAATATAAAATTTTTATAATGCTTTTCAAGTTAAATCAAAGCGAAGGAAAATTTAATGGCAGACCAAAAACGTAAAACTGAAACTATTCGTCGTATTGAAAACTTGCAGTTATCAACTGCCCTGATTTTGGCTTTAGAAGATGCAGTCGAGGCAGAGTCTGTGGCTGAAGCCATTCAGTCCTTACAGGGTTTAACGGAACAGTGGAATTGAAAAATTGCAATGACCGAATCAAGATCTGGTGCTTAAAAAGAATATTTTTCCACTAATTTGAGACGGTTTTGATACACAATTCAGGACATTGCGCTTGCATCTTGATCCCGGTTTTGCTGAAATGCCAATGGGGCTAGGCATAACTGGTCAACTGACTGAAGTGCATCCTAAGCTTATGTAAAATCATGGCATAATCATAATTTCTCTGTAATTGATATAAAACTTCAGCCAGTTCTTCACAGTTTCTCTGCAATTTTTCCGTACATTAGTTACTGTAGAAAATGAACAATTGAATGAGGGTTCAACATGAAAAAGGTTCTGGTAGCATTGGCGATGTCCTGCAGTGCATTCATGCTGGCAAATGTTGCAAACGCTGCCCCTCATTTCAATGATGAACAGCGTATGGAACGGGGTCCGGGTCATCATCAGGCCAAGAAATCGCGTGAGTTCCATGACGATCACCAAGACCAGTATGATAAACGTCGTATGCGTGAAGAACGTGGTGTTAAACGTCTGCAACAGTTACGCTGGCAGCCTGGCTATGTCATGCCGCAGCATTATCGCAGTAATGGCTACAAGGTCGAATATAAGGACCATAAACTGCCTAAACCAGACCGTAAGCAGCAATGGTACAAAGTCAACAATGACTACATTCTGGTGAACTCTGAAAATAACAGTATTGTCCGGATTATCGGAGACTGATTTAGAACCTGATGCAAAGCCCAACCTCGTTTGGGCTTTTTGATTTTTCGGATGAGCCTTTTTAGGCTTTTTCTTATTTTAGAGCTTTCCTTTTAATCGTGGCTAATCTCCTAAATTCCTTCATGAATTTAACAATTCCACTAAACTGGCCTCACGCTTTCTATCTACTTATTCGCTAATTTAATCTCATCGAAAACATGTACAGATTTTTAGGTGAGAGCCATGAAAAAAGTTTTAACTACAATTGCCTTATCTCTTAGTGCGCTGGTTGCTACTTCTGCAATGGCAGCACCGCAGCATCATGATCCACGTTATGCACCGCATAAACCAGCACCGCACTGGAATCATAAAGATGCGAAAAAATGGGATGACCGTCGTTACAACAACCGTGGGGTTAACCCAAGCCGTGACTGGCGTGTAGGTCAAAAACTGCCAAACCAGTATGACAACCGTCGCTTTGAAGTCAGTGGCTATGAAGCACGCCGTTTGCCGAAAGCAGGTAAAAACCAGCAATGGTATAAAATCAATGGTGACTATGTACTAGTCAACGATCGTAATGACAAGATTGTTCGAATCATCAACTAATCATTCTCTTTTCTGCCCTTCTAGCAGACACCTGAAGCTCGCTTCAGGTGTTTTTTTATATCTGTACTTCCACTTCAGTATTTTTTCATTAGAATCAAAGCTAGATCTTTAAATATTGAAATAGGCACAGCTATGACTGCAGCAGAAACCTCACCGAGCAACACCTTGCAATATGTGCACTGGTTTCGCCATTCTGCGCCTTATATCAATGCTCATCGCAATAAAACCTTTGTGATCATGTTTGATGGTGAAGCGGTATTGCATGGCAACTTTCAGCACATCATTCATGATATTGCCCTGCTCAATTCTTTAGGAATCCGGCTGATTCTGGTACATGGCGCGCGTCCGCAAATTAACCAGAATCTGGCTGCGAGTGGCTTCGAGACCCCCTTCCACCAGCAGCGTCGGGTCACAACTCGTGAATCCTTAAGCTGTGTACTGAATGCAGTAGGATCGATCCGTTTACAGATTGAGGCGCTATTGTCGATGGGGCTGGCCAATTCACCCATGTATGGTGCGCGCATTGATGCCGTTTCAGGAAATTTTGTGACAGCTAAACCTTATGGCATCCGTGACGGGGTCGATTTTCAGTTAACTGGTGAAGTTCGGGCGATTGATACTGATGCGATTCAACGTCATCTGGACAATCATAATATTGTGATTCTCGGTCCGACCGGCTATTCAACGACAGGCGAAGTTTTTAACCTTCTAGCTGAGGAAGTTGCCACCAAAACTGCGACCCGCCTCAAAGCAGATAAACTGATTATCTTGGGTCGACAGCATGGTCTGCTCGACAGTAAGGGCCAGTTAAAACGGGAAGTAACCCCACAGCAACTGGATGACTATATTCTTTCTGATGAACAGGATATTGAAATTCGGCTCCAGCTCAAGGCCGCTCAGGAAGCTTCCCGAAATGGCGTCAATCGTGTTCATCTGATTTCATATACCTATGACGGCGCCCTGCTGGAAGAACTGTTCACCCGGGATGGTTCCGGCACCATGATCACCGATGCGCATTATGAAGAAGTGCGTATGGCCGACATTCAGGATGTTGGTGGCCTGATCCGCTTGCTTCGCCCCTTGGAAGAAGAAGGCATTCTGGTTTACCGTTCGCGGGAACGTCTGGAAAATGAAATTGACCAGTTCGCGGTAATTGAGCGTGACGGCATGATTCTGGCCTGTGCTGCCCTGTATCCGATTCCGACTACGGGCAATGAACTGCGTTCCGCAGAAATCGCCTGCGTTGCAGTAGATCCAAGTTACCGTCAATCCAACCGCGGTAGCCAGATTCTGCATTATCTGGAAGATAAGGCCAAAAGTCTGGGTATTCAGCAACTGTTTATTTTAACGACCCGTACTGCACACTGGTTTCTGGAACAGGGTTTTGAACCGGCATCAGTAGATGATTTGCCTGATGCCCGACAGGCTTTTTATAATTATCAGCGCAATTCAATTGTCTGTAAAAAGTCACTTTAAAGTGACTTTTTTATGCGCTCTCATATCTTTATTTTAGATAACGATATTCATAAAACCTGCATTCAGCATAAAAATCTTATTGCTGATTTTCTAATAAGCATATCTGGCCACTTTATTTAGAATAAATAATTTTATATTTCATTGCCTTATATAAATAATTCTTTCTTCCTAAATTAATGTGTAAATCACTTTCCTGCATAAGTTTTGCACTTTTTTATTTATCTTTTTTCTTCATTAGAAATTCCTGAATAGTTATTTTTTTAGAAAAGTAAAAAGCTTTAGCGTATGCCTAAGTTCTTCATTTCACATTTCTAAATTTTCAGGAGTTCTGATTCATGCGCCAATCACACATTCAATTATTCACAAAAACTGCGGTCCTTAGTGCTGCGGTGGCTGGCGTGATGATGCTTTCTGGCTGTGGCAAAAAACAGGAAGCCGTGACCCTGAATATTGGTTTCCAGAAATATGGCGTACTGCCGATCTTAAAAGAACGTGGCACCTTAGAAACGTCATTAAAAGAACAAGGCGTGAATGTGAAATGGGTTGAATTCCCGGCTGGTCCTCAGTTGCTTGAAGGCTTGAATGTCGGCAGCGTATCTTTTGGTGAAGCCGGTGAAGCGCTACCGATTTTTGCTCAAGCAGCGAATTCAAATCTGGTCTATGTGGCCAATCAGCCTGAAGCACCGAAAGCTGAAGCGCTAATCGTACAAAAAGATTCGAATATCCAGTCAGTTCAGGATCTGAAAGGCAAACGTGTTGCCTTAAATAAAGGCTCAAATGTTCATTACTTACTACTTAAAGTCCTTGAAGCCAACAATCTGAAACTCAGTGATATCGAAGTGGTTTACCTGCCACCTTCTGATGCCCGTGCCGCTTTTGAACGCGGTGCTGTCGATGCCTGGGTGATCTGGGACCCGTTCTTCGCTGCAGCAGAACATCAGATTGGTGCCCGTGTCATCGCAACGGGTGAGAACATCATCAGTAACCATCAGTTCTATCTGGCAGATCGCAAGTTTGCTGAAGCCAACCCACAGATTATTGAAACTGTCGTGAATGAACTCAATCTGACCACTGAGTGGGTCTCTGCTCATCAGGATGAAGCCGCCAAACTTCTGGAAAAACCAACAGGTCTGGCATTTGATGTATTGAAAACGTCTATTTCACGCATGGGTTTTGGAGTAAAACCACTCACTCCCGAAGTGGCGCAAAAACAACAACAGGTGGCTGATGCCTTTTATGGCCAGCAACTGATTCCAGCCAAACTGAATATTCAATCTGCAATTATCGCGAAGTAAACCAAAGAACAATTTAGGGGATTTAATCATGACTCAACATCAGCTACACAACAAAGCAATCACATGGTTCAAGACCTCCAGTCATGGGATGAACGCTGCATTAGTTGCTTGCGCGATGTTGGGTTCAAGTGCCGCTTGGGCAGTGGATCCTTTTGTTAAACAGCTTCGTGTGGGCTATCAAAAAGCCTCTGTAAACCTGGTGATTGCACAGCAGCAAAAGCTGTTTGAAAAGGAATTTCCAAATGCAAAAATCAGCTGGAATGAATTCCCAGGCGGACCGCAAATTTTAGAAGCATTGGCGGTAGGTTCTATTGATGTAGGTGCAACTGGAGATACTCCTCCTGTCTATGCGCAGGCAGGCAATAAGCCATTGCACTATTTTGCTTATGAAACTGCAAAACCTTTATCTTCTGCCATTCTGGTCCAGCATAATTCCAAAATTACCAAGCTGAGCCAGCTCAAAGGTAAACGTGTCGGCGTACACCGCGGTTCAAGCTCACATTATTTACTGGTGCAGGCAGTACGCAAAGCGGGTCTGCAATGGACCGATATCCAACCGGTCTGGCTAAGCCCTGCTGATGCGCGTGCAGCTTTTCAGAAAGGTGCGATTGATGCCTGGGCGATTTGGGATCCGTACTATGCTGCGGCTCAAGTAGAAGATAAAGCCAGAGTCTTATCTTCAGGTAAGGGCTTAAGTCCCAATTACACCTTTTACCTCGCTTCAGAAAATTTAATCAAAAATCATCCACAAGCCTTAAAAGGCATTATCAAGCAGATCAATGTTGCGGATAAATGGGTACAAAGCCATAAGGCTGAAACTGCAAGCATCTTTGCACAAAGTACCGGTCTAAAACCGATTGTCAGCCAGACCTTTATCCAGCGTCGTCCGAATCCGTCTGGTGCTGCACCGCTTACCAAGAAAGTGATTGCCGATCAGCAGGAACTCGCAAACCGTTTTAGCGAACTCAAGATCATTCCGAAATCTATCAATATTCAGCAAGCCGTTTGGGCAGGCAAATAATCTAAGGATCAAAGACATGAAAATTTTCTGGTTTATCCCGACACATGGCGACAGCCGCTACTTAGGTACCAGCAAAGGTGCACGCCAGGTTGATCATGCCTACATGAAGCAGATTGCGGTTGCGGTCGATAATCTTGGTTATGAAGGCGTGTTAATCCCGACTGGCCGTTCATGTGAAGATCCGTGGTTAACCGCAGCCAGCCTGATTGATGCGACTAAAAAACTGAAATTCCTCGTCGCGCTGCGTCCAGGTGTTACCACGCCTGCTCTGACTGCACGTATGGCTGCAACCTTTGACCGTCTGTCTGGTGGCCGTGTATTGCTGAACCTGGTGACGGGTGGTGATGAGCAAGAACTAAAAGGTGACGGCGTTTATGAAGATCATGCAACACGCTACAAGACTGCAGCTGAATATACGACAATCTGGCGTGAAATTCTGACCCGTTCACATACCGGCGAAAGCTTCACTTTCCATGGCGAACGTCTCAGTGTAGATGATGCCAAACTGCTTTATCCACCAGTTCAAAAACCATATCCACCACTCTGGTTCGGTGGTTCTTCAGATGCAGCCGTTGAACTGGCCACTGATCAGGTTGACACTTACCTGACTTGGGGTGAGCCACCTGCAGCAGTGAAAGAAAAAATTGAAAATGTGCGTGCCAAAGCGGAAGCGAAAGGTCGCAAGCTGAGCTACGGTATCCGTCTGCATGTGATCGTGCGTGAAACCAATGAAGAAGCATGGAGAGCAGCAGACGAGCTCATCCAGTATGTGGATGATGCCACCATTGCTGCTGCACAAGCGAAATTCAAGCAAATGGACTCTGTCGGCCAACGTCGTATGGCTGAGCTGCACAATGGCGACCGTAGCAAACTCGAAGTGTCTCCAAACCTGTGGGCAGGTGTAGGTCTGGTACGTGGCGGTGCAGGTACAGCGCTTGTAGGAGATCCAGAAACTGTCGCAGCACGTATTCAGGAATATGCTGATCTAGGTATCGATACCTTCATTTTCTCAGGCTACCCACATCTGGAAGAATCGATCCGTTTTGCGGAACTGGTATTCCCATTACTTCCGCTTGAAACTCAGCAAAAACTGGCTCAGCCAAACCTGACTGGTCCATTCGGTGAGATTGTGGCAAATAACTACACTCCAGATGAGAACAAGAAGGCTGAGAGTATTAAGGAGCCAGCTTAATGTCGAAAGTCGTTTCAGTTGAAACCCTCGCAGAAAAGAAGGTTTCACGTGGAACACAGCTTGGGCAGCGTTTGCTGCCCTGGTTAGTTCCTGTCGGATTAATTCTACTCTGGCAAATCGCGTCGAGTACCGGTTTGCTGGAAAGCCGGATTCTGCCTGCACCGAGTGCCGTGGTTTTAGCCTTCTGGAATTTATTGCTCAGCGGTGAACTGTGGACGCATGTGCAAGTCAGTGCAGGACGTGCCATCAGCGGATTATTGGTAGGTGGTGGTTTGGGTCTATTGCTGGGTCTGTTAAATGGTTCATCCAAAACTGCCTCTACCCTGCTCGACACCACCTTGCAGATGATCCGCAATATTCCTGCACTGGCACTCATTCCCCTAGTCATCTTATGGTTCGGGATTGATGAATCAGCCAAGCTGTTCCTGGTCGCGATTGGTGTGTTTTTCCCAATCTACATCAATACCTATCATGGGATTCGTTCAGTCGATCCCCAGCTGATTGAAATGGGTAAAAGCTATGGCCTGACTCGCTGGCAGCTTTATAAAGAAATCATCCTGCCAGGGGCAATGCCTTCAATTCTGGTCGGCCTACGTTTTTCACTTGGTCTGGTCTGGGTACTGCTGATTGTGGCTGAAACGATTTCTGCCCAGTCCGGTATCGGTTATATGACCATGAACGCGCGTGAATTCCTGCAAACTGATGTCGTACTGGTGGGTATTTTACTGTATGCCCTGCTCGGTAAACTGGCAGATGTCCTAGCCGTGGCCTTAGAACGATTCCTGCTGCGCTGGCATGCTGGCTATCAAAAATAATTGAAAAAATATTGAGGAGCATGTGATGACTGATCTCAGCTTAGGGCGTCTTGCCAATGATCCGACTGCAGTGCAGGAGCCTGCTGCAACCGACATCAATCCCAATGCCGTTGCGGGTGCCGAAATCATTATTGAACAGCTGCACAAGTTCTATGGTTCGGTGAAGGTACTGGAAGATCTGGACCTGCATATTCAGCCGGGTGAATTTCTGGCGATTGTTGGACGTAGTGGCTGTGGTAAAAGTACCCTGCTCCGTCTGATTGCCGATCTTGAAAAACAGAGTTACGGTGAAATTAAATTCAAGTCTGCGCGTCATATTCGTGAAGGTATTACCGCTGATGATATCCGCGTGATGTTCCAGGATCCGCGTCTATTGCCATGGCGCAGCATCGAACAGAACGTACAACTTGGCTTACCAAAAGATCAGCATGGCAATGCTTCACAAATGCTGGAGAAAGTCGGCTTAAAAGAAAAAGCTGGGCTTTGGCCTTCACAATTATCTGGTGGTCAGCGTCAGCGTACAGCTCTGGCACGTGCCTTGTCACATAAGCCACGTATTTTATTGCTAGATGAACCACTTGGTGCGCTGGATGCCCTGACCCGTCTGGATATGCAGAACCTAATTGAAAAATTATGGACTGAACAGGGCTTTACCGCGATTCTGGTCACCCACGACGTGAGTGAAGCCGTACAACTGGCAGACCGGATTATCCTGTTGGATAAAGGCCATATTGCCAAAGAGTTCAAAGTTGATCTTCCACGTCCACGACAAAAGAATGTGAAATTCGCCGAACTTGAACAGCAGGTTCTGAATGCCGTTCTGGCAACCTAAAATGTGAGGGAATCTGGAATAACTGTTTATTCTGGATTCCTTATTTCGAATCAAGAGAATATCTGTCTCACTGATTATTTATTCAGCAATTGGCAAAATTTCAACTTCATTCATTAATTTTATTTTAACTTTATGATGCTTCAAGGTAATAATTAGTACTTAAAAAATCATCAACCTTTTCAAAAGCTTGGTTTTTAATTCCTGCGCCTTAAACCGATACTAATTATATCTTTAATCTAAAGAATAAATCATCATTATTCATAAAATTAGCACCTGACTTGATGCACAAATCTGATGATTTGACGTACAATTAAAAATTCCCTTTTTAATTGTTTTTAATATTTGCTGATGGAACAAAAAAAGAGTACTCAAAAACGCAACCAGCTGCTGAATGCTGCACTCGATGTTTTTTCCCTATACGGTTTTAATGGGGCGAGTTTAGATGAGATCGCGCAAATTGCAGAAATGCATAAGTCGAATATTTTCTATTATTACGAAAATAAAGAGGCGCTCTATGTAGAGGTTTTAACGACCGTTCTACAAAAATGGCTGGCACCTTTACAAATGCTAGAAGCTGATCTTGAGCCTGAAGAAGCGATTACCAATTATTTGATGCAAAAAATTGAAGTATCGCGTACCCAGCCTAAAGCTTCACGCCTGTTCGCTCTGGAAGTGATTCAGGGTGCGCCGCACATTTTAGAAATCTTAAAAGGTCCATTGAAAAAACTGGTCAAGCGTAAAGCCAAAGTGATTTCAAACTGGCAGGAACAAGGCAAGATTTCTAAAGATATCGATCCTGAACTGCTGATTCTGAATATCTGGGCGGTAACCCAGAACTATGCAGATTTCGCGACTCAGATGGAAATGGTAACAGGCAAGACCTTACGTAACCGCAGCATGCAACAACGGATTATCCAGCATACTGTACATATGATGCTGTACGGCGTACTTCCGCGTACACAAGAAAAATAGGTCAACGCAAAAATTATTTGGCATACGACCATAAATTTTATGGTCGCCGACCCCTTCTCTCACCCTTTATTATTATTTTAACGTTCGATATAAATTCAATAATTTCTGCGCACCCAGCAGCAGATTCTCTTCCCAGTCCAAGTGAGCGCTATCATCTGCACCGTCAGTAATATATTTGACTGAAATCAGGCGCACATCCAATTTTCTGCATACCTTGGCCAGCGCATAGCCTTCCATATCCACCAGCTGACAAGCCACTTTTGGTAAGTCTATTTCAAAGCTGTCCCCTGTTCCACAAACCCCTTTCGGTAAATGGGCAAAGAACGGTTCCAGATCAATTGCACCCGGCAAATGATTATCCATCGGGGTAATGCCGACGTCAAACCCCAAGGGTGAAACATCCATATCACGTTGCACAAAACGCTTAACTTCGACCAGTTCATGCGCCTTGAAATGGGAACTGCCTGCGGTGCCCAGATTAATCAGGGTCTTACAGCGAGTTTTCTGAATCACTTCAAAAGCCTTAAAAGCAGCATTCACCTTGCCGATGCCACTATAGTGGACTTCTACACCTTCTGCTTCGAACAAACCTTTGGATTCACTGGCCAATGCCATAATGAGTGCCGAATCTGACATGCAAACTACTCGATACTGAGAAAACCGTGACATTAGAAAGCAAAATCCAGGCAATGAAAAGCGGGTTTTTAGATTTCTGTTTTGCAGATCTTTCACTTAAATAACCGCAGAAGATTCTTGGATGGCACACTTTCTTCTTGATGGGTTTCGTGATTTTTCAATAATTTTTTTGCATAAAAACACAACAACAAGACGAATCGTTGAGATTATGGCAATATATAGCCTTTCCTATTTTTCAATTCCCTGATTTCGCCTATGCAGCTGCTCCGTCTCAATGCTTTAGCGTCACATTCTGAATTGCCAAAAACCGCCGTTACGATTGGTAATTTTGACGGCGTGCATCTGGGTCATCAGGCCATGATCAAACAGTTAAAAGCTGTTGCAGAAGCTGAGCAACTAAAAACTGTTGTGATGATTTTCGAGCCACAACCGCTTGAATTTTTTAAAGGTTATGAAGCACCGCCGCGTATTTCCTCTTTGCGTGAAAAAGTGGAATATTTAAGCGAACTGGGTGTGGACTATATTGCGGTCGCCAAGTTTGATCATCATTTTCGTAGCCTGAGTGCCGAAGCCTTTGCCGACATTCTGAAAGATAAACTGAATGCAGCGCATCTGGTCTTGGGGGATGATTTTCACTTTGGTAAAAACCGTCAAGGTAATAGTGAATTCCTGCGAGACTACGGATTTAAGGTTACCAACCTGCATACCATTGCCTTGGATGGTGAACGGGTCAGTTCTACCCGCATCCGTCAGACTCTGCAAGCGGGTGACCTGGCTCTGGCAGCCAAATTACTGGGACGTCCTTATAGTATTACCGGCCGGGTGCAATACGGCGACCAGATTGGTCGTACCATTGATTTCCCGACCATTAATGTCCGGTTAAACCGGCATAGACCCTGTCTGCAGGGTATTTATGGGGTTGAAGTCGTCTGTGAAACCGGATCACTCAGCGCCAAGGTTCAGCAAGAAAATCCTGAACAGCCGGGTATTGCCGGCTATGATCAGGGCAGCCTGTTTGGTGCCGGTCATGTAGGTACCCGCCCTGCGATCAAACAGACTCATCCGGAATGGCGATTAGAAGTACATTTTCCTGATGTTTCTGCTAATCTGTATGGCCTGTTAATGCGGGTAACCTTCTTGAATTATCTGCATGGCGAAAAAGATTATCCTTCGCTTGAAGCGTTAAAGGCCGGAATTGATGATGATGTTGAGAAACTGCTTGAGTTTCGTCGAAAACACCCCACATTTCCCTTTTAATGTCCCGTATTTTTATTGTAAAACGTGTCAGTCTAATGACTGATTAAATTGGAAGACAACTTGCATGAGCGATAAGCAAACTCCTGAAAATGCAGTGGATTATAAAGCCACGCTGAACCTCCCAGGTACTGACTTTGCAATGAAAGCAAATCTGGCAGTACGTGAAGCGAAATGGTTAGAAGAGTGGTATGCCGATGACATTTATCAGCAGATTCGTGCATCGCGAATTGGCAAGAAAAAATACGTGCTTCATGATGGCCCTCCATATGCCAATGGCCAGATTCACTTAGGTCATGCAGTCAACAAGGTACTTAAAGACATCATCATTAAAAGCCGCATCATGGACGGCTTTGATGCGCCTTATGTGCCAGGCTGGGATTGTCACGGTCTTCCAATTGAACTGAAAGTTGAAGAAAAAGTCGGTAAGGTCGGCGTTAAAGTGGATGCGCCTACTTTCCGTAAAGCTTGCCGCGAATATGCATTGAGTCAGGTGGAGCTACAGAAAAAAGACTTCATCCGTATGGGCGTGTTTGGTGACTGGAGCAATCCTTACCTCACCATGAACTTCAAGCAGGAAGCCAACATCGTGCGTTCACTCGGTGAAATCGCGAAAAATGGCCATATCCAGCCAGGTCTTAAACCGGTGAACTGGTGTCTGGACTGTGGTTCAGCACTGGCTGAAGCTGAAGTTGAATATGAAGATAAAAAGTCAGACGCGATTGACGTGGGTTTCACCGTGGTGGATCTGGCGGATCTGTCTGCACGTTTAGGTGTTGAAGTTAAAGACTCAACCGATATCGTGATCTGGACGACTACGCCTTGGACCCTGCCTGCGAATCAGGCGGTTGCTCTGCACGCTGAAATTGAATACCAATTGGTTGTTGCACGTGGTGAAGATAAAGCGGCGCAAAACTTTATCCTGGCCAAAGATCTGGTTGAATCTGCGACTGAACGTTATGGCTTTAACGCGGTTGAAGTGATTGCCGATTTTGCCGGTGCGAAACTTGAGAATCTGGTACTACAACATCCTTTAATCGCTGAGCGTCAAGTGCCAGTGATTCTGGGTGAACACGTTATTGCAACCAGCGGTACTGGTGCTGTACATACTGCACCTGGCCACGGTGTGGACGATTATAAAGTTGGTCTGCTGTATAACCTGAAAGTAGATAATCCTGTAGGTGGTAATGGTGTGTATTTACCGACTTCACCACTATTTGCAGGCGAGCACATCTACAAGGCCAATCCCCAAATTATTGCGGCACTTGGCGAAGCTAACAAGCTATGGGCACATAAGCCTATCAAGCATAGCTACCCGCACTGCTGGCGTCATAAAACTCCAATCATCTTCCGTGCGACCCCACAATGGTTCATCAGCATGGATGAAAAAGGTCTGCGTCAAGGCGCATTGAATGCCATTGAAAATGACATCAGCTTCGTACCGGATTGGGGTAAAAACCGTATTCAGGCGATGATTGAAGGCCGTCCGGACTGGTGTATCTCACGTCAACGTACCTGGGGTGTGCCAATCCCATTCTTCGTGCATAAAGACACCAATGAACTGCATCCTCGTACACCTGAACTGATCGAAGAAGTGGCTAAACTGATCGAACAGGAAGGTATTGATGCCTGGTATAACCGTGAAGCGAAAGACTTCATTGGTGATGATGCTGAGCATTACAACGCGGTTCGCGATACCTTAGACGTATGGTTTGACTCTGGTACAACCCACTATGCAGTGCTGCGTGACCGTGAAGAATTGACCGATCCGGCTGATCTGTATCTTGAAGGCTCTGACCAACACCGTGGCTGGTTCCAGTCTTCATTATTGACCTCTATGGCAATCAATCAACGTGCGCCATATAAAGGTCTGCTGACTCACGGTTTCGTGGTTGATGAGAAAGGTCGCAAGATGTCGAAATCGCTGGGTAATATTATTACTCCGCAAGACATTATCAAGAACATGGGTGCAGACGGCCTGCGTTTCTGGATCGCCTCAGCAGATTACCGTTATGAAATGACCGCAGGTAAAGAAATCTTTAACCGTGCATCAGATGGTTACCGTCGTATCCGTAATACTTTGCGTTTCTTGCTGGCAAACCTGAATGGCTTCAATCCGGCAACTGATGCCCTACCTGTAGATCAACTGATTGCACTGGATCAATACATCCTGCAACGCGCCAATGATGTACAGGAAACCATCAAGAAAGCATATGAAGATATGAACTTCCATATCGTGACCAATGCCTTGACCAATTTCTGTATTAACGACCTCGGTGGTTTCTACTTAGACATCATCAAAGACCGTCAGTACACCACTAAAGCAGACTCGCAGGCACGTCATTCTGCGCAAACTGCGCTGTATCATCTGGTACAAGCCTTTGTTCGCTGGATGGCACCAATCCTGAGCTTCACCGCTCAAGAAGCATGGCCACTAATTCCAGGTCAAAGCGAGAAATATGTGTTCACTGCTGAATGGTACGATATTCCAGTTTCAGCACAGGCAAACCTGTTGTCTGAAGCAGACTGGCAAACCCTGATTACAGTGAAATCTGCGGTGAACAAGCACATTGAAAATGCGCGTAACGAGAAACTGGTGGGTTCAAACCTGTCTGCCAAAGTTGAGCTGTGGGCCAATGATGAACTGAAAGCTGTTCTAGACCGTCTGGGTGATGAGCTGCGTTTCGTTTTGATCACTTCTCAGGTAATCGTGAATCCATTTGATGCTGCTCAAGGCAATGACGCTGAACTTGAAGGCCTACACGTGAAAGTATCTGCGGCAGATGGCGAGAAATGTGTACGCTGCTGGCATGTACTTCCTGATGTGAATACACATGCCTCACATCCAGGACTATGCGGTCGTTGTATTATTAACCTCCCGAGCGGCCAAGGTGAAGAGAGAAAATATGCCTAACCCACAGCAGAAAAAGGGTCTGTTCCAGTTCTATCCTCACAATTTGTGGTGGATCGGACTGGCTATTCTGGCGATCATTCTAGATCAATGGACCAAATGGATTGCGGTAACACATCTGGAATATGCAGATCCGGTGCCCGTCCTGCCCTTTTTAAATTGGACACTGTTACATAACTATGGCGCTGCCTTTAGTTTCTTGTCCGATGCCGGTGGCTGGCAACGTTATTTCTTTACCTCTCTTGCAGGCTTAGTGTCTGTGGTTTTCGTGTTCTGGCTGATGCGTATGCCAAAGAGCATGAAAGTATTACCATTAGCGGTTGCCCTGATTCTGGGTGGTGCTATTGGTAACCTGATTGATCGCATTTCTTTGGGTTATGTGGTTGACTTTATTCATGTCTATTATCAGAACAGCCACTTCCCTGCTTTTAATATTGCGGATAGTGCCATTACTTTAGGTACGATTCTGCTGCTGATTGATACGTTTTTCCTGGAAAAACACCGAATTCAACGTGCACAGGCGCAACATGACTGATTTTATTAATCCTAACGAGGAAACTCGTGTTGAAGACGGCTCTAAAGTCGAGCTTCATTTTTCTGTCGCGATCGAAAGTGGCGTAGAAATTGACAATACCCGTAGCCGTGAAGAACCGGTAAGCCTGACCATTGGTGATGGCAACCTATTACCAGGTTTTGAAAAAGCCTTAATGGGCTTGCGTGCTGGTGACCGTCGTACTGTCAGCCTTCCACCCGAAGAAGCTTTTGGTCCGTGGAATCCTGAAAATGTTCAAAAATTTGATACGGTGAAATTTGGCGAACGTCCGATCGAAGGTCACATGATCGAGTTTGAAGACAAGGCCAAATCGACTTTGTATGGCGTAGTAAGATCCGTAAATGATGATATTACCGAAGTGGACTTTAATCATCCGCTTGCAGGTAAAAATATCACCTTTGAAGTCGAAATCTTCAAAGTCACTCCGGCTGGCCAGCAAGGCGTGAGGCTGATGTAATATCGGCTAATCACATGATTTAAAAGAGCTCCTTCGGGAGCTTTTTTAGTTTCTGGATACAAATCCTCTCTAGTCTCTATTAATAAATCTGATTAATTTAATTTGATGAGAATACGATAAGAAAGGGAAAGATATGAAAATTTATATTGTGGTTGGCAGTGTGCGTGAAGGACGTACAGCAATTAAGGTCGCACATTGGGTACTACAGGAAATTAAAAAATATGGTTTTAGCACGCTTGAAACCGAACTTGTCGACTTAAAAGAATGGGACCTTCCGCTTTTTGCTGGTTCTCATCCCCCATTGACCGGTATTTATGATCAGCCGAAACAGCAGGAATGGGCCGACTTTATTGCTCTTGCGGATGCATTTATTTTTATCAGTCCTGAATATAACCATGGCTATAGCCCAGCATTAAAGAATGCCCTGGATTATCTGGCCAAGGAATGGCAAGGCAAACCGGCAGCTTATATCGGTTATGGTGTCACCAACGGCTCACGTTCCATTGACCAGATCCGCCAGGTCGGCACTCAGCTCGGTATGGTGGATACCAATGCGATTGTAGAGCTGCGGGACATTTTTAGTCGCAATAAAGACTACAGCTTTGAAGGGAATGAATTCGACAATAAAACACTCAGAGATGTCGTGGATAAGCTGATCCAGTATGTCAGTGCCTGAGGACGACAGCGATGTGCGCTTTAGCCTACAGGCAGCGCAGAATTTGTCGGCTATTCTCACTTTCAGTTCAAGGCTATAGTTTCATTCATAGACAGACAGGAAGTCTGCAAAGCGATACAACAACAATAAAAAGCGCAGAGTAACAGGACGTTGACAGGTCAGACAGGAGTCAGATCTGAAAAGCAAATCCAGAAAAGCCTCAACAGGATGTTGGGGCTTTTTTGTATTTAAAATCTGGTATTTTTCTAAAAAGGTCAGATCTCTACATTAAAGCCTAAATTGACATCACAGGCTGCTTGTCCGCCTCGGATTCCCCAGTTTTCCAATGGACTTTCCTGCAGATGAATCAGGATATGGTCAGACGGAATGCCCAGTTTTCCCAAGCTTTCTACACTGTGTTGATACAGTTTGCGCTTGGTCTCCAGACTTCGGCCAGCGAAGCAGTCAATACTGATCTAGGTAAAATATTCAGGCTGGGCCAGATGAGTCATATACTGAAAACGATGGGCTTCATGTACCACCAGCCGGATATTACGGTCATGGTCAGGCAGTTGAAAGGCATTTTTCACACCTTGAAATACGCTGTCGAGTAACTGCTTTTCATCAGCCTGAGAATACTGTTGCCGGACTTCAATTTGAACGGTAGGCATGTGCTTCTCCTTTTTATTATTTTATTGAATTCTTTTAAATATTTTTTTATTAAATAGAGAGATGAGCTTCAATAAGGTCTTCTATCTCTACCATATCGCAAAGTTATCCTGATAACTTAGGATTTAATCGGATAAATATTTTCAAGTGACCTTGTCGCCTCTGGCCTACAGCAGATGCGGTCAATGCCTCTACTCGGTCTTTCTGACTCAGGCTATATTGAGTACATACCAAGACAGGAAGTCTTGCAAAAACAAGAATAAAACATCGGCAGGATGCTGATTGATACCGGAGGAAAGGTATCTGAGCTAAATTTGAAAAGGCCCTCACAGGAGTTGGGGCCTTTTTCTTTCATTCTGATATTAACTATTTAGCTTTTTACTGAGATGCGATCATATTAAGCAACTTGGCTTTTGGACCATCTTCAATCACCCAGAGTGAGCCATCTTTGGCCTGAATCGCACCACGAATCCGCTCTTTCATATCCAGTCGCTGTATTTCTTTAACAGGGCTTTGAGTAGTATCAATTACAATCATTGCCTGAGAAGAAAGACCTGTAGCTATAGCTTTATTTTTCCATTGAGGAAAGCTATTGCCAGTATAGAACAGCAAGTCTGAAGGAGAAATTACTGGAGTCCAATCTAGTGCTGGTGCTTTGAACTCTGGTCGGGTGCTGTGATCCGGAATCGGCTTGCCATCATAATGATCCCCATTGGAGACGATCGGATAGCCATAATTTTTGCCTTTCATCACTTTATTCAGCTCATCACCGCCTTTAGGACCCATTTCAATCACCCAAAGTTGCCCTTGTGGATCAAATGCCAAACCGAGAGGATTACGGTGTCCCAGACTCCAGACCTGTTTAGCAATTTCACCTTGGTTCATGAATGGATTGTCGGAAGGAATTGAACCATCGTCATTCAGACGAATAATCTTGCCGGCATTGGATTTCATGTCTTGAGCTGGATTGAATTGCTGACGTTCACCCGAACTGATCCAGAGTTTGTTATCCGAGCCAAAGATAATCCGGTGCCCATAATGGCCCTGTCCTGAAGAAAATTTCGGTACCTGAGTCCAGATTTTTTTGATCTGAGTAAGCTGTGGCGTGCTCTTGGTGAGATCGAGCTTGCCACGAACCACGACTGCACCATAACCACCCTGTCCCTGTTCGGCATAACTGAGATAAACCCACTGATTCTTGGCAAAGTCAGGATGGAGTGCGATATCGCCTAAGCCACCTTGTCCGCCATAGGCCACTTGAGGAATACCCTGAACAGTTTGGGTGCTGCGATTGGCTGGATTAAATAATTTCAATTTTCCTGATCTTTCGGTAATCAGTAAACGCTGATCTGGTAACTCAGTCAGTGCCCATGGCTCATTCAACTGTGCAAATTCTTCAACTTTATAGGCTTGCTGTGTGGTTTTGGCAGCGGATTGTCCAGCTGCCGGTGATGAAGTCTTGTCTTGGGCACAGGCAGTCAGGCTATAGAAACCCAAGCCTAATAATAAAATCGCTGCTATTTTAGTCTGTTTCATTGTTATTCTTCATGCTAATTTCATTCAGATAAGTACCAATTTAGCATTCCAGACAGCGGCTAAAATAATAAAAAAGTAAAGGAATCGTAAGCGGATATAACATAATCTCAATAAGATAGCTGATGCATTGATTGAGTTTTTTATTATTTAATACAGGCTGAATCGCGAAGAATTTTCGCCTGATACAACTGCTGATCGGCTGTTTTCAGTAAACGGGCAACATTTCTATAGATATGTTCAGCATCCATAATCGCTGCCCCAACACTGATACTGATCCAGGTCTTGTCATCCCTACGATTGGCATGTTCCAAATTGAGCTGACGAATGACCTCACAAAGTTGCTCGGCAAAAGCTTTGGCTTCCTGCCAGGAAATATCTGCCAGTAAAACGGCAAATTCCTCACCACCATAACGTGCCAGAAAGCCATTTTCAGGCAATATTTGCTGAATAGTTTGAACCAGTGTTTTTAAAATATAGTCACCTTTGAGATGGCCATAATAGTCATTATAGTTTTTAAAATAATCTACATCGATCATATAAACAGCCAGCGAAGTCTGATTTACGATTGCATATTCATATTGCTGCTAAAGCTGTTCATTTAAGGCAAAGCGATTATAGGCACCTGTCAACGAATCCAGCCTCACCTGCTGCGCGAGTTTCTCATTGAGCAAGGTGATATCACGCGTACGGTCCTGAACCTTCTGATCAAGTTCTTTATTCAGGCGCAAAAGCTGCTTATTTAACAACTCGGTATTAATACTTTGCACCGCATAATCACGGCTGAGCTGAAAGGTAATTAAAATAAAATAGGCACAGGAGGTATAAAATGCAATTTCAACTGAATCTATCACCTTTAAAGCAAGTAAATAGTCATGCAGGAAGGTCAGGCAGATCAGCACCACCGCAATAGAATTGATCTTGGAATAACGCACATGCGATTTGTGCATGCGGTAAGCGCCATAAAGCAGATTAATAAAGACCAGTACTGCAATACTAAAGCTCTGGAAAAAGAAGCTCTGGAAGATATAAGGCAGCGTAAACAGAGTCACAGCCACATTGATACTAATTAACAAAGCTGTGACTTTTAATAAATAAGGATTTAACAGTCGATAAGGTAATAAATAGATATAAATCAGGAAGAACAGAGTCGCTAATTCAGTCAGTAAATACTCAAATCGTGTGCCCCATACCCAGGAAATATTCGTGAATAAAGTATAAATAAATGGAACTGCAAAGAAGCTACGCAGGCTCAAGCACAGAATAAATAACCCTAGAAACAGCAGCAAATTACCTGCTTGCGTTTTAAGGCTGCGAAATACTGCAAAGAACACCATAAAGCAGCCAATCATCAGCAGAACGCCACTGATCACACTTAAAGGAATCACCTGATCATAAAACTTATCCAGAATAGGCTGGTTAAAGCCAATAAACATGCTGTTTTCCAGCCCGCCACGGATATGGTGATAACTTGAAGCCTGAATGGTAATCGTCACTTCCCGCTGTGAGGGAAAGAAAGAAGCCAACTTTGGCGCCATCATGGTCTGATGCTGACCATGTATGCCTACCTGCCCTACTTCTATCAGGAGATGATCATCGACATACATGCGATAAGCCCCATACTGATAAGGCACATAAATATAAACCGCATGATTGATGACTGATTCAGGCAGCCTGAAGGCTTTTTGAAAAGTTCCAATATGGTCTTTATGACCTGTTAAGGTCAGGAAAGAATTAGGTAAATGAACTTTTTCAACAGCAAGAGTCTGATTAGAGGAAGTTAACTGAGATGGTCACTGCCCAGAAGTGGGATCAATCAGCTGATTGGGGTAGAAATCCCATTCTCCATCGAGTTTGACATACTGATGATGATCAAAATTTAATTCTGTTACAGCGTATAGCTGTGGAGAAATCAAACTGAGCCATATCAACACAAATGTGTTTATGAGAATCTGCTGCATATGACTCAGAGAATAAAAAATATTTACACGAGTAGTATAACATTATTATTTAGGCATGATTAGGAGGTTATTTACTTCTTTTCCTAAAAACCCACGCATAAAAAAAGCCCCCTGCATGAGCAGAGGGCTTTTGGAATAATGAGCTGGCGATGACTTACTCTCACATGGGAGACCCCACACTACCATCAGCGCTAAGAGGTTTCACTTCTGAGTTCGGGAAGGGATCAGGTGGTTCACTCTTGC